>NZ_JBYSYA010000019.1:0-116079 GCF_058782785.1 Cupriavidus sp. FW306-01-F10A | reverse complement strand
GGGTGGTGCCCGGCGCCGGCCCGGCCTGGCGTGGCGGCAATGAACGGCGGCCCGGGCGCGAGGTGCAGCGCGCGCCCGATGTGCGCATGAGCCAGGCAGCCATCGCCGCGCGCGACCAGGCATCTCCGCAGCCGCGCGCCGGCCGCGGCGATGCCGATGGTCCCGCGCGTGGCGATCGCGGCGATCGCAACTATTCGAACGCCCCGGGCGAACCCTGGCGCGGCAACGGCCGCGGCCAGAGCAGCCGGCCCGACGAAGCCCGCGGCTTTGTTGGCCAGCCTGGCCAGCCGGGCGGACCGGCCGACCCGCAACGGCAGGCGCAGGGCATGCAGCGCGAACAGCAGCAGGCTTTGCAGCGCCAGCAGATGGAACAGCAGCGGGAACAGCAGCGCGCGCTGCGCGAGCAGCAGCGGCAGGGGCCTGATCTGCAGCGGCAACAGCAGGAGGAGGCGCGGCAACGCGACGCCCAGCAACGGCAGTGGCAGGACCAGGCCCGCGACCAGCAACGCCAGCAGGATCAGCAGCGCATGCAGCAGCGCCAGTGGGCGGATGGACAGGACCGTCCCGATCCGGCGCGGCAATCGCAGGAAATGCAGCGGCAGCGCTTCGAGCAGCAACGGCAGATGCAGGAAGCCCAGCAACAGCGCCAGATGCAGGAAGGCCAGCAGCAACGTCAGATGCAGGAGTCGCGGCAGCGCCAGGCGCAAGACGCCCAGCGCCAGCAGATGGAGCAGCAGCGCCAGTCCGAAGCCCAGCAGCAACGGCAGATGCAGGAATCGCGGCAACGCCAGGCGCAGGACATCCAGCGCCAGCAGATGGAGCAGCAGCGCCAGTCCGAAGCCCAGCAACGCCAGGCCGCCGACCAGCAGCGCCAGCAGGTGGAGCGCCAGCGCCAGATGGCCGAGCAGCAGCGGCAGGGCCAGGAGATGCAGCGCCAGCGTTTCGAGCAGCAGCGGCAAATGCAGGAGGCGCAGCAGCGGCAGGCCGAGGCGGCCCAGCGCCAGCAGATGGCACAGCAGCGGCAGATGCAGGAGCAGCAACGCCAGGTGCAGGAGCAGCAACGGCAGCAGGCCATGCAGCGCCAGCAGGCGGAACAGCAGCAGCGTCACATGCAGGAGCAGCAACGTGCCGCGCAGGAGCAGCAGCGTGCGATGCAGGAGCAGCAGCGGCACCAGCAGGACCAGCAACGGCAGATGCAGGAGCGCCAGCGGCAGCAGATGGAGCAGCAGCGCCAGCAGCAACAGCAGCAGCAACAGCAACAGCAACAGCGCGCCCAGCAAGAGCGCGGCCAGATGGAGGCGCGCAACGGGCGCGACGGCGATCGCCGGCAGTAGCACGGCCCGCTTGACGGAGCGCGGAAGGCAAAAACCCCGGCAGGCCTCGCGGCCTGCCGGGGTTTGTTCTTGCGCGGTGCCGCGCGCGGCGCCGCGGCCTGGCTTACTTCGCCAGTTCCGACAACCGGACCTGCGAGATCTTGCCGTTCTGCACCCAGCCGACGATGGTGTCGGCCATCGACCCGCCCTTGGCGTCGATGCCGTCGACTTCGTTGGGGTTGACCTCCTTGGCCAGGCCCTTGACCGCATCGGGCATTTTCGCCCGGATCGCGGCCGCGTCGCTGGTGGTGCCGGCCAGCTTCATCGCACCGGCCAGCGCGTACACCATGGTGTAGTTCAGCGACATCTCGGTGGTGGCATCGCGCCCGTCATGCAGCTTCTTGTACTTGGCGTTGAAGTTCTGCGCGGCGGGGCGGCTGTCGTTGACCAGCGGCAGCACGCCGATGGAGCCCTCCAGCATGCCCAGGCCGTTGGTGACCTTGGCCATTTCATCCATCTTGGCCTGGTCCATCACGATAAAGCCGCCCTTGAAGCCCAGCTCGCGCGCCTGCTTGACCACCAGTGCGGTCGGCTCCGACGGGCCGCCGACGAACATCACGTCCGGCTTCTCGCTCATCGCGCGCGACACGCCGCTGTAGAAGTCGGTGGCCTTGGTGTATGACATCGGGTTGTTGGCCACCACCTTGCCGCCGGCCGATTCCCACGCCGGCACGAAGGCCTGCACCCAGGCCTTGGCGTAGTCGTGGTCGGCCGGGGCCAGCGCCACGTTCTTGCCGTAGCGCTTCATCTGCGCCTTGACGAAGGGCTCGATATAGCCGGTGTACGCGGGCGGGATGCGGATGGTCAGCTTGTTGCCGGCGTCGGTGATGCGCGGCACGCTGGAGTAGGCCATCACCAGGAACTTCTCCTGCTCATTGAAGGCCTGCAGGGCGAAGATGCCGCCCGAATGCGGGACGAACACCGCCGGGGTCTTGTGCTGCTGCACCAGGCGGCGGCCGTTGATGGCGGCCTCGGCGGGCGAGTACTTGTCATCCAGCGCCACCACCTCCAGCTTGACCTTCTTGCCCTTGACTTCCAGGCCGGACGCATTGATCTCGTCCACCGCCATCTGCACGCCCGACAGCACGTTCTTGCCATACAGCGCGGCACCGCCGGACAGCGGGCCGGTATAGCCGATCTTGACCACTTCCTGTGCCAGCGCGGTGCCAGAGGCGAGCATGGCGGCCATTGCAGTGGCGGCCAGCGGGAAGATACGGCGCATGATGTTGTGTTGCATGTGTTGTCTCCTGAAAGTACTGCGCTTGTTATGTCTGCTATCCGTTGACGACCGCTCGGCTTGCTCCCCTCTCCCGCAAGCGGGAGAGGGGGCACACAGTCGGTGATTCCGGTGCTACCCCCCGATATACGCCTTCCGAATCCCCTCATCCTTCAGCAACGTATCCCGGTCCCCTTCCATGACGATGCGCCCGCTCTCGATCACATAGGCGCGGTGGGCGATCCCCAGCGCCGCGTAGGCGTTCTGCTCGGCCAGCAGCACGGTGGTGCCGGCGCGGTTGATGCGCTGGATGATCTCGAACATCTGCTTGACCACCAGCGGCGCCAGCCCCAGCGACGGCTCGTCCAGCAACAGCGCGCGCGGGCGGCTCATCAGGGCGCGGCCCAGCGCCACCATCTGCTGCTGCCCGCCGGACAGCGAGCCGGCCGGGTCGTCCTTCTTCTGCCGCAGGATCGGGAACAGTTCATAGGCCTCTTCCAGCGTCTTGCGGATGCCCGCGCCGTCGCGCCGATGCACATACGCACCGAGCACCAGGTTCTTCTCCACGCTCATCGCCGGGAACAGCTTGCGGCCCTCCGGGCAATGCACCAGCCCGGCCTGCACGATCTGCGATGGCTTCATGCCCGACAGCTCGCGCCCGTCGAAGCGCATGCTGCCGCCGCTGATGCGGTGGATCGCGCTCATCGCCAGGAAGATCGAGCTCTTGCCGGCACCGTTGGCGCCCAGCAGCACCACCAGTTCGCCGGCGCCGGCGTGCAGGGTGATGTTGTCGAGGGCGCGGAAGCTGCCGTACGACAGCGAGACGCGTTCAAGCTGCAACATGGTCGGCTCCCAGGTAGGCCTCGATGACATGCGGATCCTGCTGGATCTGCGCGGGCGTGCCTTCGGCAATCTTCTCGCCGTAGTTCAGCACCATGATCTTGTCTGCCAGGCGCATGATCATGTCCATCTTGTGTTCGATCAGGCAGACGGTCTTGCCATGGCGCACCATCTTGCGGATCAGCTCGGCCAGGCCCACGGTCTCTTCCGGGTTCACGCCGCCGGCAGGTTCGTCGAGCAGCAGCAGTTCCGGGTCGGTCGCCAGCGCCAGCGCAAAGGCCACGCGCTTGCGCGCCTCTTGCGTGATATCGGCGGCGACCTCGTGCGCCAGGTGCGACAGGCCGACGAAGTCCAGCGCGGCTTCGGCCTTGTCGCGGCACAGGCGCTCTTCTTCACGCAGGCGGCGCGTGTTGAACAGCACGTCGCGCAGGCCCGAGTGGATGCGCAGGCGGTGGCCGACGATCAGGTTGTCGAGCACCGTGGCGCGGTCGAACAGCGCCGTTGCCTGGAAGGTGCGGGCCACGCCCAGGCGCGCGATCTGGTCGGCGCGCAGGCCGGCCACGTCCTGGCCCTTGAACAGGATCTGGCCGGAGCTGGGCGCATGCGTGCCAGCCACCAGGTTGAAGAAGGTGGTCTTGCCGGCGCCGTTGGGGCCGATGATGGCGTTGATATGGCCTTGTTCGAGGGTCACCGAGACATCGTGCACCGCGGTCAGGCCGCCGAATTTCTTGGTCAGGTTGCGGATCTCAAGCATGGTCGGCTCCGGCGCGGGTGGTCGGGACAGCGGTGGCGGGTTGTGCAGGGGGCTGCGCCGCCAGCTTGCCGCGCCGTTCGGCCGCGGCCTTGCGTGCCTGCTTCTTCAGCCAGGAACCCACGATGCCGTCCGGCACGAAGATGATCAGCAGGATCAGCACCGGGCCGAACACCAGCATGCGGTAGTCCTGCATGAACTGCAGCGACTGCGTGATCCACGGCACCAGCACCGCGCCCAGCAGCGGCCCGAAGATGGTGCCGATGCCGCCCACCAGCATCGACATCACCATGTCGAAGGTCAGGTCGGTGCGCGCGATGTCCGGTCCCAGGAAGCGCACCTGCCCGGCGTACAGCGCACCGGCAAAGCCGGCGTAGCCCACCGACAGCACGAACGACAGCACCTTGGTGCGCATCAGGTTGATGCCCAGCGCCTCGGCCAGGGCGTCGCTGTTGCGCACCGCCATGAAACTGCGGCCCAGCAGCGAGGTGACGATGCGGTGCATCAGGAAGGTGCCGGCCGCCAGGAAGAACAGCACCAGGTAGTACTGCGCCTGCACGCTGTCAAAGCTGAGCGGCCCGATCGCCGCCGGCACCGGGATGCCGATCAGGCCCACCGTGCCATGTGTCAGGCTTTCCCACTTCTCGATCAGCAGGTAGATGATGTAGCCCACGCACATGGTGAAGATCGAGAAGTAATGGCCCTTCAGGCGCAGCGACACCACGCCGATCACATAGCCCAGCACCATGCAGATCACGCCGGCCAGCACGAAGGCCAGCCAGAACGGCACCTGGTGGTCCACCGTCAGGATGCCCAGCGTATAGGCGCCGATAGCCATGAAGCCGCCATGGGCCAGGTTGAGCTGGCCGGTGTAGCCGGTGATCAGGTTCAGCCCGAGCGTGGCGATGGCATAGATGAAGGCCAGCGTCATCACGGTCAGGTAGTAGCTGTTGGGCGTGATCAGCGGGAAGGCGATGGCCAGCGCCAGCAGCAGCGTCCAGCCGGTTTTTCCTTGCAGTGCTTTCATTGTGTTGTGCTCCTCAGGCCGTCTTGCCGGCAAACAGGCCCTGCGGCCGGATCGACAGGATCACCACCAGCAGCACGAAGGCGATGATGTCCTTGTAGTCGGTGGAAACGTAGAAGCCGCCGAAGCTCTCGGCCATGCCGATGATCAGCCCGCCGACGATGGCGCCGGGGATGCTGCCCATGCCGCCCAGGATGATGATGACGAAGGCCTTGGTGATCACCAGGTTGCCCATGCTGGGGTAGACCAGGTTGATCGGGGCGTAGAGCGTGGCCGCGATTGCGGCCAGCGCGCCGGAGATGGCAAACACCAGCAGGGTCACGCGGGTGGCGTCGATGCCGACCAGCGCGGCGCCTTCGCGGTTCTGCGCCATGGCCATGATGGTGGCGCCGGTCATGGTGCGCGTCAGGAACAGGTGCAGCATCACCATCAGCGCAAAGGCGGCGCCGATGATCAGCAGGCGCTGCAGCGGTGCGGTCAGCCCGAACACGTCGACGATCTGGCCATAGGGCGTGGGCATGCGGTGGAAGTCCGCGCCCCACAGCGCCTGCGCGCCGGCTTCCAGGAACAGCAGGATGCCGATCGCGGCGATCATGTCGTGCAGCTCGGGCGAGTTGCGCAGCGGGTGGAACACCAGCCGGTCGGCAGCCATCGACAATACGGCCACCACCAGCGCCGCGCCCAGCATCGCCAGCCAGTAGTTCACGCCCAGCGATGTCATCAGGAAGTACGACACATAGGCGCCAGCCATGTAGAAGGCGCCATGCGCGAAGTTGGGCACGTGCAGGATGCCATAGACCAGCGTCAGGCCAAGTGCCACCAGGCTGTAGACGCCTCCCAGCGTCAGGCCGTTCAGGAACTGTTGAAGGAACAATGCCACAGGGGTACCTCGTGCGGTTCGGGAAACCAGGCACGCAGCGGCAAAGGCCGTGCGTGTTCCGTCGCGGCGGCGCCAGGCGCGGCCACGGTCAGGAAGTCGGGGGTGGAACTCAGGCGGGCGGCAGCGCCGGCTCGCGCGCGGTGATGCGCGGGCGGGATGGCCTGGCCCAGGGCGCGCCGTGGCGGTCACGGTGCGGGTGTGCAGATGCGTGTTGCAGGTACTGCATGGTTGTCTCCTGTGCGATGCGGCACGCTGGCCGCCCGGCAAGCCGGGGCACTTGGCCGCGTCGGCGTGGACGGCGGCGTTGCGACCCGGTGACGAGGTGTCGGGAGTATTCCCGCACGATCGTTCGTTTTCACTGACTTTTGCATAGGCGTCGCGGCATCGTCAAGGAAAGCGGCGGAGTATTCCGCACCGCGAAATAGCAGTTGGCGCGTCTCCGGGTAAGCCCGGAGGCTTGCCCCGCCATCCATCGACAAGGCCGATGACCCCTATGCGTTCCCTGCATGGAGAGCAGCCCGCCATTCCTTGGTTGCTGACTTCATTGATGCGACTGCGGATTGCGTGCCCAGCACGTCCTGCGTTCTTTTTGAGAGCATCGCGCAGGCTTCCGTCTGCCGTGGCGGTTGCCTGGTCGGCTTCCTTTATCGCGTGGGCGCTGGTGTAGAAAATCCTAAAAATCAAGAGGAAGGACAGTTCTGTAAAGAGGCCACCCTTCGCCGCTGGTGGCGAACGATGTTTTCGATCGGCCACTACGCTGGGTGCCCGCTGCAGCAATGTCGTGCTTCCTAAATTCCGAGTCTTGACGGGACGCTGCTGGCGGCCGCTCTCTGCAGCATCGCGACAGTTACCCCACGCAGCGCTCAAGGAGCGCCTGGCCGCTGGTTACCGGTGCAGCACAGGTGCGATGCCGGCACACGTAGGCCGCCGGCAGGCCGTTGACCGGGTGCCGCCCCTGGCCGACTGGAACGTCTTCGGCAAATGCGAGGACGCGTGCCGGGAGGTACGTGCGGTGAACGCTCTCGACAAGCGCGGCGGCAGCCGCCTTATCGCCGGCAAGAATGATCCCGAACGGGCCGCGCTGTGCGAAATCCCTGGCGGCCAGGAGGTGCACGAAGCCGGCCGGGGCCGCGGTGGCGGCAGTCCGGTAGTGCTGGAATTCGTGCTCGGCAAGCTCGTGGTAGCGATCCTGGCCGGTCAGTTCATGCAAGCGCAAGCAGGCAAAGACGCTGGCTGACATGCCGGACGGCCAGGCGCTGTCGTACGGCGCCCGGGGCCTGTGCACCAATGGCTCGCCATCATGGGGCGTAAAGTACAGTCCGTCGTCCCAGAACTTGTCGAGGATAAGCGCCACGAGTTCGACCGCGCGATCGAGGTATCGCTTGTCGAAGCAGGACTCGTAGAGGTCAAGCAGAGCGTTGGCCAGGAAGGCATAGTCTTCAAGGAACCCCGGCACCCTGGCTGTGCCGTCCTTCCAGGACCGGTACAAGCCGCCGTCCGGCATGGTGAGTTGGTCCTGGATAAAGCTGGCGGCACGCCTTGCGGCGGCGAGGTGTGCTCCGTTGCCGGTCGCCTGGTAAGCCGCACAAAGTCCCTGGATCATCAGACCGTTCCAGCCGGCGAGGATGTTGTCGTCGCGGCTGGGGCGCACGCGTTGGGCACGTGCTGCAAATAGCCGCTCGCGCCAGCGTTCGAGTCGCGCCTCCTCCTGGGGAGTCAGCGTGACCGCCCGGTGGAGCACCGATCTGCCGGCTTCAAAGTTCCCGCTGTCGGTCACGCCGTAGGCGCGACACGCGAGGGCGCCCTCGGATTCGCCCAGCACCGCCTTCACCTCGGCCGGTGTCCAGACATAGAAGCGGCCTTCCTCGCCTTCGCTGTCGGCATCTTCGCCGGCATAGAAGCTGCCATCGGGGTGCGTCATGTCGCGCAGGATGTACGCGATGGTTCCCTCGAATACACGGCGCCAGGCTTGCTTGCCGCTCAGCCTGTAGGCGTTGGCGTACAGCGCGACGAGCTGGCCGTTGTCGTAAAGCATCTTTTCGAAGTGGGGCACCGCCCAGCGTTCGTCGACGCTGTAGCGGGCGAACCCACCGCCGAGCTGGTCATGGATGCCACCGGCCGCCATGCCGTCGAGCGTGCGCTCCAGCGCTTCAAGCAAGGTGGGTTCACCGGTACGTTGATGGATGCGCAACACGAGGTCGTAGGCGCTTGCGTTGGGAAACTTCGGCGCTCCGCCCAACCCGCCATGGGTCGGGTCCGTATTCCGTGCCATGGCGCGGGCTGCTTGCGCGGGCAGGTCCTCGACCTCGGTGGCGGCACGGCCCGGGTCCGCTTCGTCTAGCTGTCGGAACCCCTGCCGAAACTGCTCGACAGTTTTGCTCAGCTCCTGGCGGCGATGCCTCCAGGCTTCGCTCAGGCTCAGCAGCACACGCTCGAACCCTGGGCGACCGTAGCGATCATCCGGCGGAAAGTAGGTGCCACCGAAGAATGGTTCTGCTTGCGGCGTCAGGAACACCGTGAGCGGCCAGCCGCCGCCCTGTCCCATCATCTGCGGGACCTTCTGGTAAATGTCGTCGAGGTCGGGACGCTCCTGCCGATCGACCTTGATGCTGATGAAGCGCTCGTTAATCAGGCCGGCGATCCGGGGATTCTCGAACGATTCGTGCGCCATGACATGGCACCAATGGCATGCGGCGTAGCCGACGGAAAGCAGAACCGGTTTGTCGTCGTCGCGGGCGCGGAGAAAGGCCTCTTCGCACCAGGGATACCAGTCGACCGGATTCTCTGCGTGTTGTCGGAGGTAGGGTGACGTTTCTGAGGCGAGCCGGTTTCCCATCACAGTCTCCAGCCTGGTGCGGTAGGACAACTGTGGCGCAGAACAAGGCCCCCGGCAAGCGATCAGCGCGCCACTGCCACGCCGGCGCCCGGGAGTGCCGGATCAGGCATTCCGTCGTTCAATGTCCGCATAGCCTGGGCGCGCATGTCGCTGGCTCACGCCGGCAGTGCCATTGCGTGGGGAAACCGATTTCAGCGCGTCTTGGCGACTCTTCAGCCAGCCAGCTCGCGGTGCAACGCCACGTATTCCTGCGCCAGCTTGTGGCGCGGATCCAGATGGATCATGGGGGTGGCATGCTGGTGCGATTCGCGGATCTTCACCGATGCAGACAGCCGCGATTCAAGTACTGGCAGGCCCTCGCTTACCAGTTCGTCGACCAGTTTCTGCGGCAAGCTCGCTCGCGGCTGGAACTGGTTGATCACGATCCCCTCGACCTGCAGCCCGTCGTTGTGGTCCTGCTGGATTTCCTTCACGTTATCGAGCAGCGTGTAGAGGGCACGGCGCGAGAAGTCATCGCAATCGAACGGGATCAGGCAGCGCTCCACGGCGATCAGTGCCGAGCGGGTATAGAAATTCAGGGCCGGTGGCGTGTCGATGTAAATGGCGTCATAGACTGCCTCCAGCTCGAGCAGGGCGTCGCGTAGCTTGTAGATCTTGTAGCGCGATTCGAGCTTGCCGTGGAGGGAATCCAGGTCAGGATGCGCGGGCATCACATCGAGGTTCTCGAACGGCGTCGGGTGGATAAAGGACGTAAATTCCACCGGCCTGAAGTTGTAGGTCAGGGAGGTCTCGAAAAAATTCGCCGCGGTCGGACTTGCCTCCGCGGCTTGCGCGCCAAGCAGGTACTGGGTGGAGTTGCCTTGTGCATCCAGGTCAATGACCAGGGTGCGCAAGCCCTCGCTGGCGCTGATCGCCGCGAGATTGCATACAATGGTCGATTTTCCGACCCCACCCTTCTGATTGAACACGACGCGCCGCATATGCCCCTCTGGAGAGAATCGATCCGAAGGCGGCAGCATACCTTAGCGTGAGGTTCTCGGCAGCACCCCGCCTGGCTATGACAACGATTCCGGGGCCGCGATGAGGTGGCGCCTGCGGGCAGGCGGGTGCCAGAGTCAGCCGTCCGATTCCTGCTCGCTGTACCATTGGCGCGTTGAGGTGGTCCCGCGCTTGGGCACCTCGTGGACCAGCCGTGAGCTGCACACCATGCGGCTCACGCCACCGAAAGCATCGACATGGTTGCCGACCTTGCCCGCTCCTGGTTGACCTTCAGTGCGCCCGTGGCCGCTGCACAGGCTGCCGGCCGCCCGCTCGTGGCGCTCGAATCCACCATCATCGCCCACGGCATGCCCTACCCGGAGAACGTTCGCACGGCGCGCGAAGTGGAGGCCCTGATCCGCGACCTGGGCGCCGAGCCCGCGACGATCGCGCTGATTGGCGGGCGAATCCGCATCGGGCTTTCGAACGACGAGCTGGAGCTGCTCGGGCGCTCGGAGCGGGTGCACAAGGTGAGCCGCCGCGACCTGCCAGCCGTGCTGGCCGGCGGCGGGCTCGGCGCCACGACCGTGGCCGGCACGATGATATGTGCCGCGCTGGCGGGCATCGAGGTCTTCGTCACCGGCGGGATTGGCGGCGTGCACCGCGGTGCGCAGGAGACCTTCGACATCTCGGCCGACCTGCAGGAACTGGCCAGGACCTCGGTGGCGGTGGTCTGTGCCGGGGCGAAGTCCATCCTGGACATCGGACTCACGCTGGAATACCTGGAAACACACGGCGTGCCGGTGCTCAGTTGCGAGCAAGACAATGTTGCTGCGTTCTACACGCGCGACAGCGGCTTTCGTGCTGACTTCAGGCTGGACGACGCGGCGGAGCAGGCACGCTTCATCCGCACCAAGTGGGACCTGGGCCTGGCGGGCGGCGTGGTGTTGAGCACACCGGTGCCGCAAGCGGCAGCGATGGCGTCCGGGGAGATCGACGCGCTGACCCAGCAGGCGCTTGCCGAGGCCAGGGCGCAGGGAATCACCGGCAAGGCCGTGACGCCTTTCCTGCTGGCTCGCATCAAGGCGCTGACGAGCGGACGCAGCCTGGCGGCAAACATCGCACTCGTGAAACACAATGCCGAGGTAGGGGCAAGGCTGGCGCTGGCATTGGCACGCGCGGGGCGCGGGGCGGACGCAGCCTAGCCAGGTGAGCAGGCCGGCATCCGCAGGGTGCGGGCGCGCACCTGGCAAGCTGTGTCTGTGCGCCAATGTCGCCTAATCTTGTGTCTTAGCGATCAGCGAGTGGAAGACTCGCCTGAAGTCGCAGCGCGTACACTTTCGATCCGGGGCTGACGGCAGGAGTCATCATCATGCGACTCTCACTAATAGTCAGCGGCGCCATGCTGGCGCTTTCGGCATGTACATTGGAACCGGCCGGAACAGGCGCCTTTACCGTCATGGGGCCGGCCAGCTTCGATCGCACCTTCACGGCGGCTGCCGGGGCCATGCGTGACCAGGGCCTGGCGATCAGCGTCGAGGACCCGGTCAATGGCGTGGTTGTCGGCAGCCTGGATACCAGGACGGTGATGGCCGGGGTTCACCAGCAGGCAGACGGCCACGTGCGCGTGGAATTCGACGGCATGGCTGCACACGATCCGGCGTTGATGGCGCGCATTTCGCGCAGCTACAACCGCCGCATGGGCCGCTGAAGGGCGTCAGAGGCGTCCAGAATCCGCCGTGCGATGCCGTCAAGGGCGCGACGGGATGGACGCCCAAATGACGGGCGCCATCGCGCGTCGCCGCGCTCAGTCGTGGTGGCGATGCTTCTTGTGGCCCTTGTGCTTGCCGCGATTGCCGTTCTTGTGGTCATCGGCATAGTTGTTGCGCGACACATTGCCGCCCAGCGCCGAGCCCGCTGCACCACCGGCCGCGGCACCGACGATGCCGCCGGTTCGGCCGCCCACGGCATTGCCTGCCGCCGCGCCGGCACCACCGCCCAGCGCGCCACCCACGATGGCGCCGGTTCGTTCCTTCTTGTTGGCAGTCACCGCGCCGCCCGCGCCGCCGCCCACCGCGCCGCCGACCACGGCACCTGTGCTGCCGCCCAGTGCGCCACCGACGGCCGCGCCCGCGGCGCCGCCCAAGCCGCCGCCAACGGCGTTCTTCAGGTCATCGGCCAGCGCCGGTGTGGTGGCAGCGGTCAGCAGCAGGGTCAGGCACAGCGCACGAAGTGGTTGTCGAGTCATGTTTTTCCTCAAGGGGGATGGTTGGCGATCCGCCGATGGGGGAGTTTACACGGAGCGGTCCGTGGCGCAGGAAACAGCGACCCCCGGGATGGAGCCGCCACGAGCCGGAAAACAGAAAAGCCCTTCACAATTCGTGGAGGGCTTTTTCAATTCAGGCCGTCATGCGGCGCAGGGCGACTATAGCGGGCGAATCTTTGACGCTTGTGGGCCTTTCTGACCTTGCGTCACTTCAAATTCCACTCTCGCACCTTCCTCCAGCGATTTGAACCCGGTGCCCTGGATTTCGCTGTGATGCGCAAACAAGTCCTTGCCGCCATCATCCGGCGTGATGAACCCATAGCCCTTTTCACTGTTAAACCATTTCACGATGCCAGTCGCCATCTCGTCCTCGAAATTTGGTGCACACAGGTTGCGTGTTGAGAAACCCCGCCCCGGAATCGCCGCGTCGCCAAAATATGGTTGAACGCGGTACGGCGCGCCGAAACCCTAGCATACCGAAGAGGAGGGCGGGCAGCATCTGCGGGTTAACCTCTGGGTCGGAGCGCAGATGATGAGGCGGGCGAGTCGCGGTATGGGCTGAGTGCGCAAATTTCCGACCGCGGAATCCGGGAAAATCCCCTCGATCCAGCCTTACTCAGACCAAACGGCATCGACGTCCCGCAGCAGGTGCCCGGCCAGGATGTAGTCGCCGGCCTTCATGGCCTTGGTCTCCAGGGCAACCAGCTCGTTGGCTGCGAGCTGGTCCAATGCAAACTGGCAGTAAAGGTTCCGTTGCCGGAAGGACACCTTCGGCCGGCTGAGGCCGGCAATGAGCGCCGCGAGGGACTTCACGGCAATGCTCTCGTGTCCGCGATATTCCACCCGTATCCCTACCTTGTTACCAAGGCGCCCGAGCTCAATCGCATCCTGCCAACCTGACTCATAGTCGAGCTCGACCAGCGCGACCCCCTCTGCCTCCAGGAGCCTGATGGCTTCCCCTTTGGTTCCAGCCCGAGCCGTTGTCATTTCTGCCTCCACTCACACCTTCCCGCGCGCGGGTCGCCGGTCTGGTTCAACGTGCTACTGAACTCAACTCAACGTCGCCCCGCTCACCTTGACTCTTGGCTTCAGATTTGGAGTCAAGATCCAGCTTAATTCTGACGTAAGAAAAATCTAAGTCAATATAGAATCGCCCTGTAGTCCTGCTACCACCCGCGCAACCGCTCCGGCGACGCGGGTTCTTTTTTTGACACCGAGCGGTCCCCATTCGGCCTGAAGCTCAACGCCTTTTCCCCAGTAGCGACATATTGGTAGCAGACCTCGGCGAGTGGTGCTAATGCAAGCCGTCCGGCCGGTCGGCGAATGGCTGCTCCTGAACCTGGATGCATATCATGTTGCGATATTCGTTGAGCCGCCGCCGCGCACGTTTTGGCAAAGGAAAAAATGCCGGGGATTACGGCAGACATGCTTCCAATCGTATTGAACACAAGGTGGCGAGCAACTAAGATGAACGTTCCGGGTGCGAGACCAAGCACCCGCCAGCCAGAACCTCGCGTCCGAGGCGAAACAAGCGGCCTGTGCAACTCAGGCCGACTGTCACGGACGGTAGTGAAGTCCCGTAGCAAAAGTACACCTACAGCTTGGGAGACGACTGTGCTGAGTCATCATGAATTCGCCACGCTTGTGCTGGTAAGCGGCAGCTCCGACCCAATGGAGCTTGACCGCGCGGATATGGACGCGCTGCTCGCGCATCAACTGGTTACGCTTGAGCGCCTCGGGCCAAACCACAGCCGCCCTCGGGTGACAATCCAGGGCTACGCTTTTCTGAAGGCCGTCGACCAAGTTCGCGCAAGGGAAGGTCGAGCTCGCCAGGCCTCCTTATGAGCGTATGCCTTAGCTGGTAGCGCCTGCCGGCGTTGGTGCGCTTTCGCCTGATCGGCGTGGCCTGCCAGAGTCGCGATGCAGCAATCGTTATCCACTCGATTTCCGTCCCGTCGGAGCTCCATCGGATGGCTCAGGTGGCGGGTCGCACTTAGGAGACGCAACATGACTCAGTGGTCCCCCGAGCAATTCATGAAGGTCCAGATGGCAGGTATCGAAGCCTTGACCGGGCTGACCGGCAAGGCCTTTGAGGGCTTCGAAAAACTGCTGGAGTTGAATCTGCAGACGATGAAGACGGCGCTGGCTGATTCACGAGAAGGCGCAAAGAAGGCGCTTTCAGTCAAGGACCCGCAAGAACTGGTCGAACTGCAAATCGAGCTATTCCAACCCGCGGCCGCCAATGTATTGGCGTATCGCCGTCAACTGTACGAAATCCTCGCCGCCACCCGGGCGGAGTTCGAGAAAGTCGCCGAGGTTCAATACACGGCAGGCAAGCAGGGTCTGAACGACTTCCTTGGCAGCGTGGTGAACCAAACACCTGCCGGCACGGCGGCGGCGCCATTTGCTGCCTGGCAGGAGGCCGTCAACGCGACCACGACGCTCTATGAGTCGATGCAAACGACGGTAAAACAGGCCGCGCAAGTGGCCGAGAGCAGTTTCAATACTGCTGCGCAGGTGGCCTCGAAAGGCATGCAACGTCGTGCATCCCACGCCTCAAAGGCAGCTGCGAACTAAGTCGGCCTTGGCTCCTGAGGGAGCCAGACGAGGTGGAGCGCTGGGGGCGGTCATGTGCTTTGCACCGCCGCCGGCCTAAACTTCCTTCGTGTCGAATATAAGCATGTCAACGCCGGCCTGGGCAAAATTGGCCAGGTCAGCTGCTGCTGCGGCGCCCTCAGGCGAAGCCATCGCCTGCTGGAGCGCCGGCAGCGAATCGAAGCTCAGCACCGCAACCAGGTGAAACGGCGAAGCACCGGCCGGGCTTGCAACCGGGCCGCTGCTGACCTCGTAGCGTCGCAGGCCGGTGATCTTCTTTGCGATCGGAATATGGGTCGAGAAGTAATATGAATCAAACGCCGCCGTGTCCGCAGGCTTCTTGTAAAGCACCATTAGCTTTGCCATCGTTGTTCCTCAAAACGTGGGTTTGATATAGCGCAAGCTTGCAAGTGTATCGTCCCTATAGCGGGTGAACCCATTTCTGTCAGAGGATCGGGCTGGCCAGTTTCTTCATGCTACGATTTTCCTATCTGAAGCGGAGGTCGTCATGACAATCGAAAGCTACCAGGGCTACATCGTCCGCGGCTTTGCCAAGCAGCTTGGCGACGGATCGTTCGAGGCATCCGGTGCGGTTGAGAAGGACGGCCGCATCGAGGAGGGATCGGATCCGTTGGGGTACTACCCCTCGTTTGAGCGTGCTGCGGCAGCCGGCATTGCCTGGGCGAAAGCGTGGGTAGATGATCACGGCTGAACCCCTCCGAACTCACCAAGGCCGGCTTGCAGCCTTTTGCGGCTAGGCCAAATCGTTTCGATCGTCCCACCTGTCTCAGAAGGTGGCCGGCGAGTTCACCCACAGCACCCTGGCCACCACGTCGCCCACATTGCGGTAGCCATGCGGCACCTGGCTGGAGAACGTGAAAGCATCGCCCGGGCCGATCAGGTAGACGTCGTCGCCGAGCATCAGTTCGAGCTGTCCTTCGAGCACGTAGCCCACTTCCTCGCCCTGGTGCTCGATCTGCCCGTCGCTGGCCTCGCCAGGCCAGACGATGTGGATGTTGGCTTGGAGCAGGCCGCCACGTTTGGGCAGCACCACGCGTTCGAGCGCGACGCCGCCGGCCCGGATCACAGGGCGTTCACCATGCCGCAGGATCGGCGACTGGTTTGGCTCCCCGTCGCTGGTCAGCGCGCCGATATTGGTGTCCAGCGCCACGGCCAGCCGGTGCAGCGTGGCAAACGACGGGGTGGCCAGCCCGCGCTCAATCTTTGAAATCAGGCTTTCCGAGCAGCCCGCCTTCCCGGCGAGCTGCAGCAGCGTGTAGCCGGCCACCAGCCGGGCGTGGCGCAGCTTGACGCCAAGCGTCAGGGTGGCCGACTTGCTGTCGGCCGCTTCAGGTGTGGGTTGCTCGGTCTTTGCCATGCAGGCTCGGAATTGATTGGACTTGGATCGGCCGCCAGGCGCCGTACGTCAATGTGTTCAGCGGCTGGCCAGTTCGGCGACAGTGTAAGCCAGTGCCTGGGCCCCAAGGAACAGGTCGGCACCTGCCGTATCTTCGGCGGCATTGTGGCTGATGCCCCCTTTGCTCGGCACGAAGATCATCGCCGTGGGGCAATGGTCGGCCAGGTACATGGCGTCGTGGAACGCGCCGGAGGTCAGCCGCATCGGCAGCGCGCGGCCGGCGTTGCCGCTGGCACGCGCGCAGGCGCGTTCGATGGTGCCCAGCATGGCCTCGGGGAAATGCGTCGGCTCGCGATGGAAGAAGCGCGTGACCGTAACCGCTTCGGGCGCATGCGCATGCCTGACGCACGCCGCGCGCAGTGCCGCTTCGGCGCGGTCCAGCGCGGCGTCGTCAAGGCAGCGCATATCGACCGTGAACGTGACGTGGCCGGGAATGGTGTTGACCGAGTTTGGCGCCACGCTCCAGCGGCCCAGCGTCAGGCGCAGTTCGGGAGTGCCGGGGGCGGCCGCATGGCGCGGCGCCAGCGCGTACAGGTCTTGCGCGATGGCCACGGCCGCGGCCATCGCATCGCATCGTACCGCCATCGGCGTGGTGCCGGCATGGGCCATCGTACCCGTGCATTCCACGCGGAACCAGCGCACCGCCTGGATGCCGGTGACCACGCCCAGCGGCACATTTGCGCCTTCCAGCACCGGCCCCTGTTCGATGTGCAGTTCGACGCATGCCGCCATGGGCCGCGCCATCGGCACCCTGTTCACGTCGTGGCTTTGCGCCAGCGCGGCATCGAGCGCCTCGCCGAAGCGGATGCCGGCCGCGTCGGCCACGTCGCGATAGCCTGCCAGCCGGGCCGGTTCGACGAAGGCGCTCGAACCCATCGCGCCGGGACCGAAGCGGCTGCCTTCCTCGTTGGTCCAGGACACGACCTCGATGGGGCGCAAGGTCTCGATGCCGGCCGCGTTGAGCGCAGCAATCACTTCCAGGCCGGCCAGCACGCCGTACGCGCCGTCGTACTTGCCGCCCACCGGCTGGGTATCGGCGTGGCTGCCGGTCAGCACCGGCGGCAGGTCTTCGCGGCCGGGGCGGCGGAAGAACAGGTTGCCGCAATCGTCGATGCCGACGGTGCAGCCCAGCGCGCGTGCCTGGTCGATCAGGTGGCGCCGGGCGGCCAGGTCGGTCGCGGTCAGCGTTTCGCGGGAAACGCCGCCGTCGTGGCGCAGGCCAAAGCGGGCCAGGGCTGCCAGCGATGCGGCCAGGCGCCCGGCGCCCACATGATCCTGCGCGCGTTCGGCAATGGCTTGTGCGTTGACGAGGGTGGGCGGGTTCGATACGGTCAATTTGGTCTCCAGATATCAGGCAAGGCTGGTGCCAAGCGCCTGCTCAAGGCGATGAGCCACGCCGAGCACGCGGGCATCGGCATGGCGCGGCCCGGTCACGGTCACGCCAACCGGCATGCCGGTGGCGCCGGTGCCCGTCGGCACATGGACGCACGGGGTGCCCAGCAGCGACCACATGCGGCAGAAGATTGGATCGCCGGTGGCGCCCAGGCCAGCTGGCGCTTCGCCTTCGGCGCTCGGGGCCAGCACGACGTCGAATCCGGCCATCGCCATGTTGAACGCCGTGCGCGCCGCTTCCGCGTGGGCCAGCGCGAAGTGGAAGCGCTGGCCGGTGACGGCGCGGCCCGCTTCGAGCTGGCGCGTGAAAGCCGCGCTGAAGCCTTCTGCGTGCTCGCGTGCTTCCGGCGCGAATGCGGCGAGTGCCTCGAATGCCATGATGTCCATTTGGGCTTCAGTCAGCCCGTGGCAAGCCTGAGGCAGGTCGAAGTCGCGCACCGTGCCACCGATGCATTCGAGCGCACGGATCGCGGTGTCCAGCGCGGCTTGGGTATCGGCACTGGCGCGTTCCCAATGCGGCGTGCGGCAAATGCCAATGCGCAGCGGCGCGTGGTGTAGCGTGGACGCGTCCGCTACCGCGGCATCGCGCGCCAGGGTGCCGATGAAGAGGGCCGCGTCGTCCACGCGGCGGGCCAGCACGCCCACCGTATCCAGGCTCGGTGCCAGTGGCTTGATGCCGGCCAGCGGCAGCGTGCCATGGGTGGGCTTGTAGCCCACCACGCCGCAATAGGCGGCCGGCCGGATGATCGATCCCGCGGTCTGTGTGCCGAAGGCCAGCGGCACCATGCCTGCGGCGACGGCGGCGGCCGATCCGCTCGACGAACCGCCGGGGGTGCGGGGCCTGTCCGCCGGCGCGCGCGGGTTGCGGGTCGGCCCCGGCTGAAACGTGGCGAATTCGGTGGTGACGGTCTTGCCGACCACGACCGCGCCCGCCGACCGGGCCAGTGCCACCGCCGCCGCATCCACGCCCGGCCGATGTCCGGCGTATATCGGCGAACCATAAGTGGTCGGCATGTCGGCGGTATCCATCAGGTCCTTGACGCCAAGCGGGACGCCCGGCAACGCGCCTGACGCGCCGCCGGCATCCAGCCGCCGCGCCTGCGCCAGGGCGGTGTCGGCACCCACATGCTGCCAGGCCAGAATGCCTGAGTCTTGCGCCGCAATGCGGGCCAGTGCCGCACGGACCACCGCTTCGGCGCTCAGTTCGCGCCGGGACACCATCTGCGCCAGGGTGCGGACCGGAAGATCGAGGAAGTCGTCCATCGCCTGTTCTCCAGGTCAGCCGAAATAGGCCGCGCGAACCTCATCGTTCTCGCGCAGCGCCTGCGCGGTGCCCTGGGCCACGACACGGCCCTGGCTCAGCACATAGCCCTGGTGTGAGATGGCCAGCGTCTGGCGCGCGTTCTGTTCCACCAGCAGCACCGTCATGCCCAGTTCGTTGATCTGCTGGATGACCTTGAAATTCTCCTTCACATAGAGCGGCGACAGGCCCAGCGACGGCTCGTCGATGACCAGCAGCCGCGGCTGCGCCATCAGTCCGCGCCCGATCGACACCATCGCCTGTTCGCCGCCGGACATGGTGCCGGCGAGCTGGCCCGCGCGCTCGCGCAGCCGGGGGAAGATCGTGTACACGCGCTCGATGCGCTCGCGCACCCTGGCCGGGTCCGCCTCAAGGAAGGCGCCCAGCGCAAGGTTTTCAGCCACCGTCATGCGCGGGAACACCTTGCGGCCTTCGGGAATGCAGGAGATGCCGCGTGCGATGATGTTGTGGGTCTTCTCTCCCGCGATGTCCGTGCCGTCCCACAGGATGCGCCCCTGGCGCGGCGGCGTCAGGCCCAGGATCGAGCGGATCAGCGTGCTCTTGCCGGCGCCGTTGGCGCCAAGGATGCAGGTGATCTTGCCCGGCGGCACCTCGATCGAGACATCGTGCAGGACGTTGACCTTGTCATAGCCCGTGGTCAGCCCTTCCACGCGCAGTGTGCTGTCGCTCATGCGGCTTCCTCCCCCAGATAGGCGGTCTGCACGTCGGGATCGGCGGTAATCTCGGCGTAGGTTCCCTCGGCAATCTTCTTGCCGTAATTCAGCACGATGCAGCGGTCGGTGATGCGCTCGATCACGTTCATTTCGTGCTCGATCAGCACCACCGACAGGTCCTGCAGCTTGCCGCGCACCTGCAGGATGTCGTCCATCAGCTCGTGGGTCTCGTCATGCGTCATACCCGCCGAAGGCTCGTCGAGCAGCAGCAGGCGAGGGCGGCTCATCAGGGCCCGGCACACCTCGATGCGGCGGCGGTCGATCATCGTGAACGTTTCCACCGGCTCGAACAGCCGCGCCACCAGCGGCGGGCTGAAGATGCCCAGCAGCTCGCGCACCGACTCCACGTAGCGTTCGTACTCGGCGCGGAACGCCTTGCGCCGGAACAGGTTGAAGACCAGCCCGTGCCGCATGTTCTGGTAATCGCCGATCACGATGTTGTCGAACACCGTCAGCGGCAGCGACAAGCGCGAACGCTGGAACGTCCGCGCCACGCCGCTGCGGTAGATCTGCTGCGGCGTCTTGCCGATGACGTTGTTGCTGTCATAGGTAATGGTTCCGGCGCTGGCCTTGTACAGCCCCGTCAGCACGTTGAAGAACGTGGTCTTGCCGGAGCCGTTGGGGCCCAGCAGGCCCAGGATCTCGCCACGGCGGATCTCGAGCTGGAGGTTGTCCAGCGCGGTCAGGCCGCCAAAGCGCATGGTCAGGCCGCGCACCTGGATCATTGCGTCGCTCATTGCGCATCCTCCCGGGGAAAGAACAGGCGGGTCTTGCGCGGCATCAGGCCGTCCGGGCGGAACAGCAGGATGGCGATGACCAGCGCCGCATAGAACAGGAAGCGGTATTCCTGGATGAACTGCAGCTTTTCGGGCAGCACCAGCACGATGATGGCCGCCGGCACCAGGCCCACCACGTTGCCGAGGCCGCCCAGGATCACGATCGACAGCATCAGCAGCGAGTCGGCGAAGGTGAAGTTGTTGGGCGCCACGAACGCAGTGACCATGCCGTAGACACTGCCGGCGATGCCGGCAAAGAAGTTGCCGAGCATGAACGCAATCACCTTCCACCGGGCGATGTGCAGGCCGAACGCGGCGGCGGCGGTCTCGTCGGTGCGCACCACGTCCATCGCCAGGCCTACCCACGAGCGCTCCAGCGCCTTGACCACGGCAAAGGTGCCCGCGCAGATCAGCAGGCTCAGCAGCGCATAGCTGGCGTAGAACGACACGTCCACGCCGAACAGTGTCACGCCCTCATTGAACGCGAAGCCGAACAGCGTCATCCCGGGAACCTGCAGGCCCTGCGGCCCGCCCAGCACGTCGTTGACCTCAAGGAAGGTCTTGAACAGGATGCCGAACGCGATGGTCACCAGCGCCGCATAGTGGCCGCGCGTGCGCAGCACGGGCGCAACCAGCACCGAGCCGATCACGGCCGCTGCCAGGCCGGACAGCACGATCACCAGCACGTGGGGAATGCCCGTGTGCGTGGCCAGCACGGCCGTGGTGTAGGCGCCGATGCCAAAGAACGCCGCGCCCGCGAAATTGGACACGCCGGAAAACCCGAACTGGACGGTCAGCCCCAGGCAGGCGGTGGTGTAGAGCAGCACCGCGCACAGCATCAGCAGGACGAAATGGCTCTCATGGAACAGCGCGACCAGTGCCAGCGTGCCGGTCAGCGCCCATAGCCTGGACTGGCCTGGCCGCCGCGCTGCTGCCTGCTCCACGGCCTGCGTCAGGCCCAGCCGGCCCGCCGCGAACAGCGCGGCCCCGGCCAGCGCCAGCAGCACGGCTACCGCCAGTTGCGATTCCGCATGCAGGAAGAAGTAGAGATAGGCCACCATGGCGATGGCCGAGATGGCCAGCACCATGGCCGGGCGCCGCTGCGGGCCCTCGGCCGTGGCGGCGGAGGCCGCCGGCAGCGGCTTCGAGACGTTGTCAGACACGTTCACTGGCTTTCTCCGCGATGAGTCCGGTCGGCTTCCAGGCCATCAGCACGATGACCACGGCAAAGGCAAATACGTCCTTGTAGGCGCTCGGGATGTCGGGCACCAGGGCCGGCAGCATGGCACTGCCCAGTACCTGCAGCGCCGCAAACAGGAAGCCGCCGAGGATGGCGCCGTAGATATTGCCGAGCCCGCCCAGGATGGCAGCGGCAAAGCCGATCACCCCGAGCAGCAGCCCGACGTTGAAGTTGATCTCGTTGTAGTAGAGGCCGTTCATCACGCCCGCCAGTGCCGCCATGGCGGAACCCAGCGCAAACGTGACCAGTACCACCACCTCGAAGTTGATGCCCATCAGCCGGGCCGTTTCGCCATCCTGGGCCACGGCACGAATGGCCATGCCAAAGCGCGTGCGGGTGATCAGCAGATGCACGCCGAGGATGATGGCCACGCCGGCGGCCAGCAGGATCAGGTTGTCCGCGCGGATGGAGAGCGCGCCGATGGTGAACTCGCCAGCGGGCAGCAGCGCGGGAAACGGCTTCGGGTTCGAGCCGTCCGGGTAGAACAGCCGGACCGCCTCACGCAGCACCGTGCCCAGCATCAGCGTGGCCAGCAGCGTGTTCAGCGGCGGCGCACGGCGCAGCGGCAGGATCAGGACGCGGGCGATGCCGGCGCCCAGCAGGCCGGTCACCGTCACCGCGCACACCACGATGGCCAGCAGCTGCAGCCACGGGGAATCCACGTGCATCGCCACCACGCCGGCTGATGCCGCCAGCCCGGCAAACGCGCCCACCATCAGCACATCGCCATGAGAAAACTTGATCACGTCGAGCACGCCGAAGAACAGCGTGAACCCTACCGCCACCATTGCGTAGATCATCCCGAGCATCAGCCCGTTAAAGACATACTGCCCTAATACACTCATCGGTATCCCCCGAATTCCGGATGCCCAGGCGGGCGCGGGGCCGGGCGGGGGGCAGGAGCACCCCGAACCCGGCCGCCATGCTTACAGGCCGGTCAGCTTCTTCTTGCCCTTGCCGTAGGTGCTGTCTTCCCAGATCACCCACTTGCCGTCTTCCACCACATACTTGGTGATCAGCGGCACCACGTTCTGGCCGTGGTCGTCGAAGGTGACCTTGCCGATGATGGTGTTCACGTCCCTGGTGCCGTTCAGCACATCACGCACCTTCTTGCGGTCCGGGCCCACCTTTTCCACGGCGTCCATGATCAGGTTGGCCGCGGCAAACGCAAACGGTCCGTACGCTTCGGGCGGTTCACCGTATTTCTGCTGCGTGTAGCGTTCCATGAAGAACTGGCCGCCCGCCAGCTTCTCTACCGGCGCGCCTTCGATGAACGCCAGCGAACCCTCCGACAGCGACTTGCCCACGCCTTCGATATAGGCATCGGACTTGATACCCGACGTGCCCTCGAACTGGGCCTTGATGCCGAGCTTGTCCATCTGCGTGCGGATGCGCACGCCCAGCGGCGTGAGGCCGCCGAAATACACCACGTCGGGCTTCAGTTCGCGGATCTTGGTCAGCTCCGTGGTGAAGTCCTGCTGATCGGCTGTGACGCCGAACGTGCCGACGATGGTGCCGCCGTCCTTCTTCAGGAACTCGCTGAAATACTTGTTGTGGCCCTTGCCGTAGTCGGTGGTGTCATGGATGATCGCCCACTTCCTGTAGCCCAGCCCGGTCATGAATTTGGCCGCCACTTCGCTCTGGTTGATCATCGTGCCGTTGACGCGATGGATCTCCTTGAACTTGTTGCCGTAGGTGACCTCGGGCAGCACGGCGCCCCACACCACGGCGGGCATGCCGAAGCGGCTGTAGACGCCCACTGTGCCCATGGCCACGGCCGAGCAGAAGTGCGTCACGCCGGCAACAATGGACTTGTCCGCCGCGATCTTGGTCGCCACCTGCACGCCGACGTTCGGCCGGCATTCGTCGTCCTGCACCACCAGTTCATAGGTGTACCTGGCCTTCGGGTCCGCATTGCGCAAGCGCACGGCCAGGTCCGCGGAATTGCGTCCGCCCAGGCCGATCGACGACACGCCACCGGTCAGCGGACCGACAAAGGCAATCTTGACGACATCCTTGGCCTGCGCCGGTGCTGCCGTCAGGACCATTCCGGTCGCCGCGGCTGCCATGGCGGCGGCTACTGCAGTGTGTTTCTTGCGCACTCTCTTTCCCCCTGGGTTGCATGGACAAATTGGACGAACCGCTGGCGCGGCGTCACGGACCCGAACCGATGCAAGGCGCCCGCGGACGCCCGGGAAAGCTCTTGGAAAGCTGCCTGCACCATATTCAAGTCACTTGAATACTATGCAACAGACATGCCAACCTTCAACGAGCGAAAACCCGTAGCTTGGATGGGGGGCTGGGGAAATGAGGGGAGCCCGTGCTCAATCTGGGCGCATGGGCGCACGGTTGCGGTGCGCCGGGGAGCAAAACAAGGGAAGAAACATAGGGCCGTACGTAGGTGCTGTTTGGAGCACTTCCATTGCATCTCGCAGGCACCCACACAGATGCAGGTAGCGGTAGGTAGTGATGGCCGCCAACCGCGCGTCTGGCCGACACCCGGCATCGGCCAGCCCTGCGGCAACCGCCGTGCGCTACTGGTCTGCCTTCGCCCCCGACCGCCGCACGATTTCCGCCCATTTCCTGCCTTCGGAAGCGTTGTAGCGGGCAAAGTCGCCGGGTGAAGAGCCGACCGGCTCGGCGCCCATGTCGGCATATTGCTGCCGCACATCGGGCCGTTTCAGCGCGCTGGCCGCATGCGCGGCCAGCTTTTCCACGACCGGGGCCGGCGTGCCGCGCGGCGCCCACAGGCCGTACCAGGTGCTGATGTCGAAGCCGGGCAGGCCGGACTCGGCGACAGTGGGCACGTTTGGCAGCGCGCTCGCGCGGCGCTCGGTGGTCACGGCAACGGCACGCAGCTTGCCGGACTTGATGAAGGGCATCGCCGACGGCATGGAATCAAACATCAGCTGGATCTGGCCGCCCATCAGGTCCGTCAGCGCCGGCGCGCTGCCCTTGTACGGCACATGCTGCATCGGCACTTTTGCCGCCAGCTTGAACGATTCGCCGGCCAGGTGCTGGGCCGAGGCATTGCCCGCCGAGCCGAAATTGAGCGCACCGCCCTGGCTATTGGCGTAGGCGATCAGGTCCTGCACGGTCTTCACCGGCGATGCGTTGTTGACCACCAGCACCAGCGGCACGTCGGCCAGCTGCGTGATCGGCACGAAGTCCCTGAATGAGTCATAGCGCATCTTCGGCTGGATGCTGGGGTTGATCACATGCAGCGAGGCATTGGCCAGGATGGTGTAGCCGTCGGCGGGCGCGCGCGCCACCGCTTCGGCGCCGATCATGCCGCTGGCGCCGGGTTTGTTGTCGACCACCACGCTCTGGCCCAGGCTTTCGCCCATCTTGACCGCGACCACGCGCGCGAGCAGGTCGGTGGGGCCGCCGGCGGGGTAGGGCAGCACCATGCGCACGGGATGCTGCGGAAAGTCCTGCGCGCCCGCGGCGGCCGGCAGCGCGGCAGCGGCTGCCGCCAGCATCAGTGCGGCGCGCAGCCGCGGCCACGCAGGAAGTCGTTTCTGGTATCGGGTGTTCACGTCTCTGTCTCCTTGATTTTTATCGCTACCTTGCCCACCACCTGGCGGGATTCCAGCGCGGCCAGGGCGTCGCCCAGGCCGGTGATCGGATAGACCGCGGATACGGTCGGATCCAGCTTGCCCCGCGCGGCCCAATCGAACAGCGTCGCCATGACCTCCTGCAGCGCCGTTGCATGCTCGGCCCGCTCGTTGGCGGGCGTCCAGCCGATGTAGCGGCCAAAGAAGAACCCGTGCAGCGTGAGGTTCTTGACCAGCAGCAGGTTGACCGGGGCCTGCGGGATGGTGCCGCTGGCAAAGCCGATGCTGAGGATGCGCGCGTTCGCCGCCGCCGCGCGCAGGGCCTGGTTGAACAGGTCGCCGCCGACCGGGTCCACCACTACGTCCGCGCCACGGCCGTGCGTCAGCGCCTTGACCGATGCCGCCAGGTCCGCCGGGGCCAGCGCGTGCGTGGCGCCGCGCCGCAGCGCGTCGGCACGCTTGGCCTCGGTGCTGGCGCAGGCGATGACGGTGGCGCCGAGCTGGCGCGCAATCTCCACGGCGGCCAGGCCGACACCGGCCCCGGCGCCAAGCACCAGCACCGTGTCATCCGGGCGCAGCGCGCAGCGCCACACCAGCCCGCAATACGCCGTGCCATAGGAAATCGGGATCGGCAGCGCAGCCTTTGACGGCAGCACATCCGGGACGCGGTAGACGGTGTACTCGGGCACGATGACCTGCTCGGCAAAGCAGCCCCAGTCCGCGATCGCCACCACCCGGTCGCCGGGACGCAGCCGCGTGACCGCGTCACCGCAGGCCACCACGCGGCCGACCGCTTCGGTGCCGGGCACGAAGGGCAACGGGGGGCGGCGCTGGTACTGGCCGGCGATCATCAGGCCGGTGGCATGGCTGACGCTGGCGTACTCGACGGCAATCGTGACCGCATGCGGGTCGGCCAGCGCCGGTTCCGGAATGGCCTGCAGCGCCACGTCCTGCACGCCGCCGAACTGCTTGCAGACAAGCGCCTTCATTGCGCACCTGCCTTGGCCGCCGGGGCCGCCGCCTGTCGCACCACACCCTGCTGCAGCCATGCGTCGATGGCCTGCTGGCCGAAGCCGGCCTCGTGCAGGACCTGCACGGTATGTTCGCCGTTGGCCGGCGCCGGGCCGGCTGGCCGGCGCATGTCGCGCGCCGGGATGCCGGCGAAGGGCAGCGGTCCGAGCCCCGGCTGCGTGATTGTCTGGAAGGTCTGCCGGTGTGCCGCCTGCGGGTGCGCCAGCACGTCGTCATAGCTGCGCACCGGGGCATGCAGCACGTCGTGCCGGCTGAGGATGTCTTGCCATTGCGCGGTCGTGCGCGTGGCGATCTGCTCGGCCATGTGCTGGTTCAGCAGCGCGGCGTGGGCCATGCGCGCCGCATTGTCGGCAAAGCGCGGGTCTTCCAGCCAGTCGGTGCGGTCCAGCGCATGACATAGCTTGGCGAACTGCGCGTTGTTCAGCGCCAGCAGCGTCACGCTGCCGTCGCTGCTGGCATAGACGCCATTGGGCGCGCTCACCGGCCCGGCGGCCGCCGGGCCACCGATGGCATGCTCGAGCAGGTTGTTGGCCTGCAGCGCACAACAGGCATCGAACAGGTTCAGCTCGACGTGGCCGCCGCGCCCGCCGCGAAAGCGCCGGCACAGCGCCGCGGCGCAGGCCTGGGCGGCATAGAGGCCGGTGGCGGCGTCGGCCAGCAGCATGCCGATGCGGCGCGCGCCACCGTCGGCGCCACGGTTGGCGAACATCAGCCCGGAGTCGGCCTGCATCACCGAGTCCGAAGCGGGATAGTCGGCATAGGGACCATCCGGGCCATAGCCGCTGATCGACACATAGACCAGCGCGGGCCGTCGCGCGGCCAGTGCCGCATAGCCCACGCCCAGCCGTTCCGCCACCTGGGGGCGGAAGTTCTGCACGACGATGTCGGCCTGCAGCGCAAGCCCGAGCAGCACTTCCTTGCCCGCGTCAGTGGTGGCGTCGACGCAGACGCTGCGCTTGCCGGCGTTATAGGCGATCGCCAGCGCGCTGGTATCGCCGCGCACGACCCCGACCTTGCGGCCCCAGTCGCCCGCGGGCGGCTCGACCTTGATGATTTCAGCGCCTTGCTGCCACAGGATGTGCGCGCAGTACGGGCCGGCAATGCCCTGGCTGATGTCCAGCACGCGCAGGCCGGCGAAGGGCAGGTGGGTGTCGGACAGGTCGGAAGCGGGCAGTGCGGACATGGCGTTCGAAAGGTGGGTAAGCAGGAGGTTTATGCTAGGGTTGGCTTCCTGCCAGGACAATCCCTCGATTTGTGCCTACGGTGTTGACTCATGATTGACAATAATTTCGATCTCAACCTGGTGCGGCTGTTCGTCACCATGGTCGAGTCGCGCACGCTGACCGCCGCCGCCGAGCGCAGCGGCATGACCCGATCCAACGTATCGCGCCGCCTGAAATTGCTGGAGCAGCACCTGGGCGCCCAGTTGATGCGCCGCACCACGCGCCATGTCGAACTGACCGAAGCGGGCCAGTTGCTGTACGCGCATGGCTTGCGCATGCTGGACGAGCTGCAGTCGGCCAATACCTCGATCGACAGCCTTGGCCAGGTGGTGCGCGGCGATGTGCGTATCCGCCTGCCCACGGGATTGGGTCATCTCTACCTGACGCCATTGCTGCTGGAATTCGCGCGCAACTACCCGCAGATTTCGCTGCGCGTCGTCATCAACGACAACATTGGCGACCTGATCCCGGCCGAGGTCGACGTGGCGCTGAAGATCACCTCGCAGCCGCCCGATGACCACGTGGCGCGGCGCATCTGCGATGTCGGCTGGTGCCTGTGCGCGTCGGCATCGTTCCTGGACAGCCACGGGCCGATCCGGACCGTGGCCGACCTGGAACGCTGTGACATGATTGCCCCCGCATCGCTGGGGCGCCGCTTTACGCTGAAGATATGGCTGGCGGGCACGCCGATGACGTTGCGCGTGTCGCCCCGGATCCAGTCAGGCGACTATCCGTTCCTGTTCGAGTCGGTGATGGGCGGGCTGGGCGTGGCCCTGCTGCCGCGCTATGCGGTCTGGCGGCAACTGCAATCCGGACAGATGCGCGAGGTGCTGGCCGAGTGCGAAGCCGAAGGCGTGGGCGACAGCGTCTACATGCTGACCGCGCCAAACCGCTATCCCACGCTGGCAACGCGAACGCTGATGGACTTTATCCGCCTGCACCTGGAGCGGCAGGCAGAGAACTGGGGGCGCCGCAACCTGCCTGCGGCAACGGCCAATGAAAGCCGTGCCGCCCCGGCGTCCTGACCGATGGGGCGGCATGGCGGGCGCAGCGATTACTTCTCCTGCATCCTGGCGGCCTTGACGATCTCGCCCAGCCGCTTGCGCTCTGCCTCGACAAACTTCACGAAGTCCGCACGCGTGCCGCCGACCGGCTCGATGCCCACGGCTTTCAGCTTGGCGGCGGCGGCCGGGTCCTTCATGGCCTTGTCCACCGCGGCGGCCACCTTGTCCAGGATGGCGTCGGGCGTCCCCTTGGGGGCATGGACGCCGGCCCAATGCGCGATCTGCAGGTCCGGGAAACCTTGCTCCACCGCGGTGGAAAGCTGCGGGTAGGCCGAGATGCGCTGCGTCCAGGTGGTGGCGAGCGCCTTGAACTTGCCATCGTGCAGGATATGCGGAAGGGCGATGATGCTGGCCTCGGAGGTTCCTTCCACCTGGCCGCCCAGCACTGCCGTAGTGCTTTCCGACCCGCTCTTGTAGGGCACCGGCTGCAGCTTCGCGCCGTACTTCACATTCAGGATCTCCGCCACGAAGTGCGGGGTGCTGCCGGTTCCCGCGGTCGCGAAGTTGAAACCGTTCCCCTTCTTTGACGCCTCGACGAAGTCGCGCAGATCCTTGTAGGGCGCGTTCTTCGGCACCACGATGACCGAAGGCGCAAGGCCGATCATGGCCACCGGGACCAGCGCGTCATCCTTGAACGGCATGGACTTCTTGATCATGCTGTTGGAGATGACGCCGGCTGCGCTGATCAGGAAGGTATAGCCATCCGGCGCGCTCTTGGCCACGATGTCGGCGCCCACGGTGCCGCCCGCGCCGGGCCGGTTCTCGATCAGCACGGTCTGGCCCAGCGCCTTGGTTGCGCCCTCGGCCGCGGCGCGCGCCATCAGGTCATTGGCGCCGCCGGCGGCAAAGGGCACGACAAAGCGGATCGTCTTTGCTGGCCACTGTTCTTGTGCGCAAGCCGGGGCAACTGGGATGAGGGCTGCTGTTGCCAACAGGCCCAGGGTGAATCGGTTTTTAATGGTCAAGGCATGTCTCCGTCCGTGGATGTTGATATGGGCTGGTGAGTGCTACGAGAACCAGTCCATGCCGTGCTCGCGATTGAATGCTGTGGCGATCTGCATTTTACCGGCGCTGCGCCCAGCAGGCTTGACCGCTTACGGAGGCCGTGATCCTTGGACTTGCGCCAGCACCGGGTGATGCCGATGCTGGCCATCGGCGCCGAGCATGCGATTCCTGGAGGCGGGGTGGGCAGGGCAGGCGCGTGGTGGTTGATGGGGATCTCGCTCGCGTCCCGGCCTGTACTGGCGATTGTGGCAACTACAATCAAGCGGGGAACGACCGCAGATAGGAGCGTGCCATGGCTGCATACCTGATTGCCGATGTTGACGTCACGGACCCCGCCGTTTTTGAAGAGTACAAACGAGACGTACCCGCTACCGAGGTGCGCTATGGTGGGAAATATCTGGGCCGTGGCGGTGCAACCAAAGTGCTCGAAGGAGACTGGCAGCCGCATCGTCTCGTCATCGTCGAGTTCCCGGACATGGATGCCTTGATAGCCTGGTATGACTCGCCAGAGTACGCGCGCCTCAAGGCGATACGGGAAAGGTGTGCGACAACAAGGATTATCGCGCTGGAAGGGGTCGCGGCCGTCACCGTCTAGGAAATCGGCGCAAGCGTTGCCGGGGTCTGGCCTCGACCGGGTCGGCCTGGTCGGCGGTTTCCTGTTCGCGCGCCCGCGTGCGGGTGCTGTCTGATTCGTTCCGTGGCGATGCAACCGCGGGCCTGGCGCCCTTCACGCTGCACTCAGGCGCTTCGCATTCGCCATCGCACGGCCGTGGATCGGCGCGAGGATCTGCTGCATCAGGTTTGTCGCCAGGTCTGCCAGCTGCAGCGGGTTGCCGGGGAACCCGGCGGCCAATTGCAGAAGGTCGGCGTGGCGTTCGAACCATTGCGCGGCGGATCGACTGGACGCCAGCGTCGCCGCGGCCGCGGAGGTCGCCCAAAGATGATCGCTGGTGTCCTTTGCGAGGGTCATGGTCAGGTTGATCCATCCCGAACCCATCGCAAGCAACGATTCAGACGCGGCCTCTCCCTTCTCAATGCTCATCAGGCTGAATTCGCGCTGGTCCTGCTCGTCAGGCGCCGGACCGGCGATCGCCATGCGCGTGGTGCGAATGCTGACGACATGCATTGCTGCCTGGAGCAGTTCGCACATGTCACTAAAGAGGCGGGAGGCGTTTGCGGAAACGTCGAGGACAGGCTGCGGAATAACGGAGGAGGGCACGCGGGTTTTCCTTCGGCATCCGCTGAAAAACGGACACCTGGCAAATTCTTGGGAGGCGAGCGGCGTCCGGGTCGCTTTTCGAAGGCGTGGCCGGCCGGCATTCCTCCAAGCATAGGTGCATTTATGTTGCATTGCACCATTTCTTTTGGTTTTCTGCGCTGGATCGGGCACGACACGACAGGACCCGGCTTCCTCCGAGCCGCGCCACGCCAAAGCGCTGATTGGTGTCGAAGCCTCAACAGTGTGGGTACCTTGGCGCGCCTACCGCGTTGCGCCGCTGCGGTCTACGATTTGCTCCATGCCGCGGCACGCGGTGGTGAGTGCCCCGTCATCCCTTCAATATTCTCCTTCCTCAGGAGCCGTCATGACCCAACGCGTGAATGCCTTGAAGCAGTCCCCCGAACTCTTCAAGAAGTACCTGGAGTTCAGCACCCTGCTGCAGGACAGCGCGATCGAACCAACCATCCGTGACCTGGTCGAGATTCGCGCTTCGCAACTCAACGGCTGTGCCTTCTGCCTGGACATGCACGTCAAGCAGTCGCGCATCCATGGCGAGCGAGAGCTCCGCCTTCACCATGTCGCGATCTGGCGCGAATCGACGCTGTTCCAGCCGCGCGAACGTGCCGCGCTGGCGTGGACCGAGGTGCTGACCAACATCCCGGCGCACGGTGTGCCGGATGACCTGTACGAGCGCGTGCGCGCGCATCTGTCGGAAAAGGAACTCTCGGACCTGACCTTTCTGGTCATGGCCATCAATGGCTGGAACCGGCTGAACATGGCCTTCCGGACCGTGCCGGGCTCGGCCGACAAGGCCTATGGCCTAGATAAGGCAAAGCTGGAGTGACATCATGAAGATCACCAGAACGCTGGGCATGGCCCCGCTGCTGCTTTCCGTCCTGCTGGTGGCGCAACCGGCCATGGCTGCGCCGCCGGAGCCCAAGGTGACGCTGCTGTCGACAGAGGCGCTTCCGGAATATCCCGGCAAGGAGGTGCAGATGATCGTGGTGGAATACCCGCCCGGCGGCGCCGACCCGGTGCATCGCCATGACGCGCACGGATTCGTCTATGTCCTTGAGGGCAGTATCGTGATGGGCGTCCGGGGCGGCAAGGAAGTCACGCTGACTGCCGGGCAGACCTTCCACGAAGGCCCTGACGATATTCATACTGTCGGGCGCAACGCCAGCAACACCAGGCCCGCGAAGTTCATGGTGCTGTTGCTGAAGAACAAGGGCGCTCCGATCCTGACGCCAACGAAGTAGCACATTGGCCGGCTGCGGATGCGATCCCGAAGGTTCAGGGATCGCATCCGCGGGCCCGTCGTTGCGCGGAACTCAGTCAACCACTGCCACGACGCTGACAATACCCTGCCTGGCCATCTTCACATAGGGGCAGAAGCGCTCGGTATTGCGCACCAGTTCTTCCGCCACCTGTCGTTGCACGCCAGGCATCCTGACCCGGATGTCCGCGGCCAGCGCGAAGCCGCCGTCAACGGGATCGCGGCCGAACGCTATCTCCACTTCCACTGCGACGTTGTCGACGCTGACATTGGATCGCTGGGCCAGCAGGTTCAGCGCCCCATGAAAGCAGGCGGCATAGCCCGCGGCGAACAACTGCTCGGGATTGGTGCCGTGGCCGGGGCCGCCCAGCGCCGCCGGCAGCCGCAGGTCGATGACAAGATTGCCGTCATCGGAACGGGCCACGCCCGAGGCGCGGCCGTGTCCGGTTTCCCCGCCCGAGACGGTGACGGTCGTGGTGTAGAGGGCGTGGAAGCCCTGCCCGCGATACTTGTCGAGCAGGCTCAGCGGGGGGGCTTGCAGCCCCTTGTTGTCCATACGGCCCGCCCGCGTTGTCAGGCCTTCGGCTTCTGGCTCTGTCGCAGCCACGCTTCGAAACTGGTCTTGCCCAGGCGTGCCGGGCCTTCCGGTACCAGCGTATCGTCTTGCAGTTCGGCTCCGAAATAGCGGGCCTTGCCATCGACGACAACCTTGCGCGGATCCTTGGTGGCATCGAGATAGCGTTGCACGAGGTCGCTCAGGTGGAAGCGTTCCGGCCCGGCGATATCGACGATGCCGTTGACGGGACCGGCAAGGGCGTGGTCCGCCACGGCCTCGGCCACGTCATCCGAGGCAATCGGCTGGATCGATGCGGAAGACAGGCGCACGGAATCGCCATCGGCGCCCGACTGGACGATGCCGCCAAGGAATTCGAGGAACTGCGTGGAGCGGACAATGGTGTAAGGGATGCCGGCGTTCCGGATCAGCGCTTCCTGCGCGATCTTGCCGCGGAAGTAGCCGCTTTGTGAGAGCTTGTCCGTGCCGACCACTGACAGCGCCACATGGTGCGCGACACCGGCTGCCTTCTCCGCCGCCGCAAGGTTGCGGCCCGACGTCTCGAAGAAATGCAGGACGGCATCATCCGCGAACGATGGCGAGTTGGCCACGTCCACGACAACCTGCGCCCCGGCAAGTGCCTGGCTCAGGCCTTCGCCTGTCAGCGCATTCACGCCGGTCTGCGGAGACGCGGCAACGACTTCATGGCCTTGCCCGGCAAGCCGGGCGACGACCTTGCTGCCGATCAGGCCAGTACCTCCAATCACAACGATCTTCATCATGCACCTCGATTCTGGTGGAAGGGATGGGCATTCAACCCATGTCCCATGCTAGGCGAAGGGGTGCAGTGACGGTAGCGCCGGCGGCGGACGCATGGTGTTTCCCGTTCGGCACCAATGGTGCGGCCGGGTTGTGGCGTTTTCTCAGCCGGTCACCCTCGACCGATACTCGCTGGGCGAGAAGCCCAGGTTGCGCTGGAACGTAAGGCGCATCCGTTCCTCGCTGCCGAAGCCGCACTGCCTTGCGATCTGCTCCACCGGCAGATGCAGGTCCTGGAGCAGCCGGCGTGCGGCTTCCAGCCGGAAATGCTCAACCCCCTTGGCCGGGGTGCGCCCGGTCTTCTGCTTGTACACCCGGGCAAAGTTGCGGGGGCTCATTCCGACCTGTTCGGCGAGCTGTTCCACTGACAGCCCTTCCCGCGACAGGTTTTCGATGATCCATAGATGGAGCGCCTCGAACAGCGGCACGTGCCGGCTCTGCGCCAGCAGGATCTCGCTGATCTGTGGCTGCGTGCCCGGCCGCTTGATGAAGACCGCCAGCTCCCTGGCCGCGCTCAGCGAGATATCGTGGCCATAGTCGTCCTCGACCAGCGCAAGCGCCATGTCGATGCCGGTGGTCACGCCGGCCGAGGTCCAGATGCGGTCCTGGCGGACGAAAATGGCGTCCCGGTCCAGTTCGACCGCGGCAAAGCGCGCGCGGAACTGCGCATGCATCGCCCAGTGCGTGGCAGCGCGCCTGCCGTCAAGCAAGCCCGCTTGCGCAAGCAGGAAGGCCCCGCTGCAGACCGAGGCAACGCGGCGTACCTGTCCGGCGGCCTGCTGCAGCCAGGCGACCAGCGAGGAGGCGCTGTCGAGCACCCTGACCATCTCGGGGGCACCGGGGAGGATGATCGTATCGATGTGCTGCAGATCGATTTCCGAGAGCGCGATGGCCTGCACGGCGGTGCCTTCGGCCGAGGCAACCAGGCCGCCGTGCTCGCTTGCCAGATGGCTCCGGTAGCCGGCGAATCCCCGCTCGCGTGCGTACCGGGAGGCAGCCCAGAACACGGTTTGCGGTCCGGTGAGATCCAGCAGGCTCATGTCCGGGAAGGCCACGAACAGAAGATTGCGCGGCGGGTCGTCAATTGTCCGGGAAGAGGGCGCAGGCGCAGAGGGAACCATGGCAGGGATCTTGAAAGTCGGTGGATGTTATGCCGCTGGCGCGATTCCGCGCAAGGCATGTTGCCGGCAGGCACCCGCGGTGCGACGCCATCGCCACGGATCGCACCCGAAGGCTTTGTGGGCCGGCTCGTTCCGCTCCTCATGTCTGCATTGTCGCCGTTCGCGCCGGGCCGGCTGGCAGAAAACCAGGGGCATCTGTCATTTACTCGGGCATGGCGTGTCACTACGATCATGCCATGGTTGTGCACCGCACAGCGTGGACTCTCATTCGTTGCGCCGCTCCGAAAGGCATTGACATGGACATCGTCGTTCCAGACGTTCGCCCGGCGTCCCCTGTCAACCGCGGGGGGGCGGATAGAGACGTAACCGGTATGCCGCAGCGGGGCTTTCGCCCCGGCCCGCCGGATCGCGCGGACGGATTGTCCGCCAGTTTCGCGGCAAGCTACGCCGGCATCATCGCCTTCATGGCGGTCGCCACCGAGGGCAGCTTCTCCAAGGCCGGAGAGCGGCTGGGCATCGGCCGCTCAGCGGTCAGCCGCAATGTCCTGAAGCTGGAAACGCAGCTGAGCACCCGGCTGTTCCTGCGCACCACGCGCACCACCCAACTGACCCGCGAGGGCGAGCGCTTCTTCGAGAACTGCCACCAGGGCGTGGCGCATATCGTCGAGGCCATGAACGACATGCTGGAACTGCGCCTTGGACCGCCAAGCGGCCTGCTTCGCATCAGCGCGACGGCCGGCTTCGGGCGCAAGGTGGTGGCGCCGCTGCTGTCGAGGTTCTCGGCGGCTTATCCGGACATTTCCCTGGACCTGGTGCTCGATGACCGGCCAACGGACTTCGCGGCCGGGAGCATCGACGTCGCGTTCCGCAATGGCCGCATCGAGGATTCAAGCATCGTTGCGAAGCAGCTGATCCCGATGCAGATGGCTGTGTGCGCGTCTCCTGCCTACGCGGCGCGGCATGGACTACCGTCGACGCTGGAGGATCTCGCCCGGCACGAATGCATCAACACCCGCATCGCCGGCGCGCGCATCCTTGAATGGGAATTCAAGGTCGAGGGGCATGTGCGCAAGGTTGTGCCTGCCGCAAGGCTGACGTTCAATGACCCTGAGCTGGTGCTGGCGGCGGTGCTCGACGGGCTGGGCATCGCGCAGATGGCGGGCTACCAGGCCTGCGACCGCATCGCCCGCGGCGAACTGGTCATCGCCATGGGACGGTATGCGCCTGACGACCGCGGGCATTACATCTGTTACCTCAGCCGCCAGCACCTGCCCTCGCGCATCCGCGTTTTTGTTGACTTCATGACTGAAGAGATCCGGGCGCTCAATCTGCATTGCCTGGCGGATTTCTACACGGACTACTCGACGACAAGCTACCGGTCCTTCAGATAGCGTTGTTGTAAGGGCGCGGGCAATCGAATGTCCCGCCTCAGCTCCCGCACGCGTGAATCAGGAACTCCCTCAGCGCATCCGCCGGCTTGCCCAGCTTGCGCCCGGGCTGCCACAGCATGCCGACCTCCATGTCCGGCACCGCATTGGCAATCGGGCGGGCCTCGATCTGCTTTCCTTCCAGTGACCACGGGCGATACACCATGTCGGACAGCACAGTGACGCCGAAGCCATGCGCCACCAGCCCGCGCAGGGCCTCCATCGAGCCGGTCCGGAATGCGACCTTGGGTGCGAGCCGGTGGCTGCGCCAGTAACGCAGCGTGGATTCCTCGGCCTCGTCCACGGTGATGAGGATATACGGATAGGCCGCAATATCGCGCAGCGAAGGCCGCTCCACGGCCAGCAGCGGATGGCTGGACGAAGTCCACAACTGGCGCCGGGATCGCATCAGCGTATGGCGCCGGAAGCGCTTGGGCCGCTCCAGGTTCGACAGCAGCGCGATGCCCAGCTCGATCTCCCCCGCCAGCACGGCCCGCTCGATATCGGGCCGGTCCATGTCGAGCAGATCCAGTTCGATGTCCGGGTAGTTGGTGCGAAAGCGCGCCAGCAGCCCCGGCAGGAAGTAGCCCAGCACTGTATAGGAGGCGGTCAGGCGCACGCTGCCCTGCAACCCATGCACCTGGAAGCGCGGCTCGCGCAGCGCATCCTCGACCGAATCCAGGATCTGGCGGGCGTGCTGGAAGAAGAGGTGGCCTTCTGCCGTCAGCGTCACCCCATGGGGCCGGCGCTCGAACAGGCGTACCGCCAGGCGCTGCTCAAGCGCCAGCACGGCATTGGTGATGGCCGACTGCGAGACATGCTCGGCGGTCGCGGCCATCGAGAATTGCCCGGTCTCCGCGGCCGCGACGAAGTAGCGGAACTGCCTCAGCGTGACTTCCTTGGCCAGTCTTTCCGAGCCTTCGCGCGCCTTGAACATGGGAATCTCCGAGTTATCCGTTTTTCGGATATCAGGTGTTTGAATTCATGATTTTACGATGACGGCACGGATTTCTAAACTGCTCCGGATACAAGAGAACAAGCACGGAGACTGAGATCGTGAATGCCCCGCTGAACCCCGCCTTGCTCGAAGCCCTGGCCAGCGCCAGCCTGGACGACAAGTACACCCTGGAGCAGGGCCGCGTCTACATGAGCGGCGTGCAGGCCCTGGTCCGCCTGCCAATGCTGCAGAAGGCGCGCGACCGCGCCGCCGGCCTCAACACCGCCGGGTTTATCTCGGGCTATCGCGGCTCGCCGCTGGGCGGCGTCGACCAGGCATTGTGGAAGGCCAAGCAGCACCTGGCTGCCAGCGACGTGGTGTTCCAGCCCGGCGTCAACGAAGACCTTGCCGCGACCGCCGTCTGGGGCAGCCAGCAGGTCAACCTGTTCCCCGGCGCCACGCGCGACGGCGTGTTCTCGATGTGGTATGGCAAGGGGCCGGGCGTGGACCGGTCCATCGACGTGCTCAAGCACGCCAATTCGGCCGGCTCGTCGCGCCATGGCGGCGTGCTGCTGCTGGCCGGCGACGACCATGCCGCCAAGTCCTCCACCGTGGCGCACCAGTCGGAGCACGTGCTGCAGGCCGCCGGCATTCCGGTGCTGTACCCCGCCAATGTGCAGGAGTACCTCGACTACGGCCTGCATGGCTGGGCCATGAGCCGGTATTCCGGCCTGTGGGTGGCAATGAAGTGCGTCACCGACGTGGTGGAGTCGACCGCCTCGGTCGAGATCGATCCCGAGCGCGTGCAGATCGCGCTGCCGCAGGACTTTGTCATGCCGCAGGGCGGCCTCAATATCCGCTGGCCCGATTCCCCGCTGGAGCAGGAAGCGCGGCTGCTTGACCACAAGTGGTATGCGGCGCTGGCCTATGTGCGGGCCAACCGGCTCAATCGCGTCGTGCTCGATTCGCCGAACGCACGCTTCGGCATCATGACCGCCGGCAAGGCGTACCTGGACGTGCGCCAGGCGCTCGCAGACCTGGGTCTGGACGATGACACCTGCGCCCGCATCGGCATCCGCGTCTACAAGGTGGGTTGCGTGTGGCCGCTGGAGGCGCACGGCGCCCGTGAGTTCGCCACCGGCCTGGAAGAGATCCTGGTGGTGGAAGAGAAGCGGCAGATCCTCGAATACGCGCTCAAGGAAGAGCTGTACAACTGGCGCGAGGATGTGCGGCCCAAGGTCTTCGGCAAGTTCGACCAGCGTGGCAACGATGGCGGCGAGTGGTCGGTGCCGCGTGGCAACTGGCTGCTGCCCGCGCACTATGAATTGTCGCCGGCGCTGATCGCCAAGGCCATCGCGCGCCGGCTGGAACGCTTTGACCTGCCGGAAGCGGTGCGCGCACGCATTGCCGCGCGCGTGGCGCTGATCGAGGCCAAGGAGCGCGAGGCCGCGCAGCCGCGCATCGCGGTGGAGCGCAAGCCCTGGTTCTGCTCAGGGTGCCCGCACAATACGTCCACGCGCGTGCCGGAAGGCTCGCGTGCGCTGGCCGGCATCGGGTGCCACTACATGACCCTGTGGATGGACCGCAATACCGACACCTTCAGCCAGATGGGCGGCGAGGGCGTGGCCTGGACCGGCCAGATGCATTTCACCGGCGACAAGCACGTGTTTGCCAACCTGGGCGACGGCACGTATTTCCACTCGGGGCTGCTGGCCATCCGCGCATCGATCGCGGCCAAGGCCAATATCACCTACAAGATCCTGTTCAATGACGCCGTGGCAATGACCGGCGGGCAGCCCATCGACGGCGTGCTGACGGTGCCGCAGATTGCGCACCAGGTGCTGGCCGAGGGCGCGAAGAAGCTGGTCGTCGTCACCGACGAGCCGCAGAAGTATGGCGACGGCGCCATGCTGCCGTCCGGCGTGACTGTGTTCCATCGCGACCAGCTCGACGCCGTCCAGGTCGAGCTGCGCGATACCGCGGGCGTCACCATCCTGATCTACGACCAGACCTGCGCGACCGAGAAGCGCCGCCGCCGCAAGCGCGGCACCTATCCTGACCCGGCCAAGCGCGCCTTTATCAACGACGCGGTCTGCGAGGGCTGCGGCGATTGCTCGGCCAAGTCCAACTGCCTGTCGGTGGAGCCGCTGGAGACCGAACTCGGGACCAAGCGCAAGATCAACCAGTCGTCGTGCAACAAGGATTTCTCCTGCGTCAACGGCTTCTGCCCGAGCTTTGTCACTGCCGAGGGGGCGCAGGTGCGCAAGCCAGCGGCAGCGGGCGGCAAAGGCACAGGCGCCGACTTCGAGGCGCTGCCGCTGCCGCGGCTGCCGGCCCTGGAGCGGCCGTACGGCGTGCTGGTCACCGGCGTGGGCGGCACTGGCGTGGTCACCATCGGCGGCCTGCTGGGCATGGCATCGCACCTTGAACGCAAGGGCGTGACCGTGCTCGACATGGCTGGCCTGGCACAGAAGGGCGGGGCTGTGATCAGCCACGTGCAGATCGCACCGGGCCCGGACGACCTGCATGCGACGCGTATCGCGACGGGTGAGGCACGCCTGGTGATCGGTGGCGACGCCATCGTTTCGGCCTCGCCCGAGGTGCTGTCGAAGGTCCGGCATGGCCTGACCGCCGCCGTGGTCAACAGCGCCAACACGCCCACCGCGGAATTCATCAAGAACCCGAAGTGGAAGTTCCCCGGTGCCAGCGCCGAGCAGGACCTGCGCGCCAGCGTGGGCGATGCCTGCGCGTTCTTCGACGCCAGCGCATGGGCGGTGACCCTGCTGGCCGACGCCATCTACTCCAACCCGCTGTTGCTCGGCTTTGCCTGGCAGAAGGGCTGGATCCCGCTGCAGCGTGAAAGCCTGCTGCGCGCGATCGAACTCAATGGGGTGTCGATCGACAAGAACCGGCTGGCATTCGAATGGGGACGGTATCTCGCGCATCATGGCGAGGCGGCGCTCAAGGCGCACTTGCCGGGTGCTCCGGCGGCCCCGGCCGCACAGGTCGTGGCAATCCCGCAGACGCTCGACACCCTGATCCGCAAGCGCGAGACGATGCTGGCCGATTACCAGAACACTGCATATGCCGGCCGCTACCGCGAGGCCGTCGAGCGCATCCGCGCAGCGGAGCAGCAACTGGGCCTCGACCGCAAGCTGCCGCTGACCGAGGCCGTGGCCCGCAACCTGGCCAAGCTGATGGCCTACAAGGACGAATACGAGGTGGCGCGCCTCTACGCCGATCCCGCCTTCCTGGACAAGCTGCGCGCCCAGTTCGAAGGGGAGCCCGGCCGCGACTACCAGCTCAACTTCTGGCTGGCGCCGCCGCTGCTGGCCAAGACCGACAAGGGCCACCCGGTCAAGCGCCGCTTCGGTCCGCGCACGATGACGGCATTCCGCTTGCTGGCGCGCCTGAAGGGGTTGCGTGGCACGGCGTTCGATGTGTTTGGCAAGACTGCCGAGCGCCGCGCCGAGCGGGCGCTGGTCAACGACTATCTGGCCATGGTCGACGAGTTCGCAGCGTCCCTGAGCGCGGACAACGTCGACACCGCGCTGGCGCTTGCCGCGTTGCCGGAGGATATCCGCGGCTACGGCCACGTGAAGGAGGCCAGCATGGATGCGGCGGCAGTACGGCGGGAGGCGTTGCTGGCGCAGTATCGCGGCGCGGCCCGGCGGGCTGCTGCTTGAGAGGCGGGCGGTTCGAGCCCTGCGCCGAACCGCCCCTGTCTATGCCTCGCGCCGGGCCAACGCCAGGAAGGCGCCCAGGCCCAGCATCGTGACACCCGACATCCGGGTCATCAAGCGGGCGCGAGCTTCGCGGGCGGCGCCGGACTTGAGCAGACGATGCGCGGCAAACACGATAACAACGTCGACCAGCGTATTGAGCGCGACGCAAATGCAGCCCAGCAGCACCAACTGCGGCACCAGAGCTTCGCTCGCCGAGACAAACTGCGGCAGGAACGCCAGAAAGAACAGCGCCGTCTTGACGTTCAGGACCTCGACCATGATGCCCTCGACCAGAGCGCGGCGCGCACCTCTGGATGGCATGGCTTCGAGCGTGACCGGCGCCTGCTTGCGCATCAGCATGCGAATCCCCAGGTACACCAGATAAGCAGCACCCAGATACTTGAGCAGGTTGAATGCCGCGGCCGACTGGGCAATGACCAGCGACAGGCCCAAGGCTGCCGCGAGCACATGAAGCAAGCCTCCGAGGGCGGCGCCGAAGCATGAAGCCAGGCCCTCGGATCGGCCGCCAGCCACCGTTCGTGCAACGACGTAGGCGATTCCGGGGCCGGGGGTGATCGCGAGAACGATGGCAGCGATCAGGAAGGGCAGGAATGACATGGTGTGGTGTTCGTCAATGGTGAGGAAAAGCTGAGCGCGGGCCGGGGGCAATTCAGCCAGCCTTGCGCATGGACTGCGCAAGTTCGCCATACCCCCGCGCCTCCAGGGTCTCGGCGGCACCGAGGCGATCCCGCAACTCCCTGTTCTGGCTGAGCTTGACCTTGCCCACCAGCGAAGTGACGGCGATCTCGATGCCCACGATGTTGCGCAGCATGCTGTCGATGTACTCCGGCGCGGAGTCCCCCATCTTCCAGGGCCTGGGTTCGGCTGCCTCGTGTCGCCGTGTCAGGCGCGCAACCAGGCGGCGAACAAAACGCTCGTCGTCATGCACGGTGATCGTGCCGTGCGCGTGTACCACCTCGTAGTTCCAGGTCGGCACCTGGCGGTGCGCCTCATGCTTGCTCGGGTACCAGTTGGGCGAGATATAGGCCTCGGCGCCCCGGAACACGACCATGACCGGCGAGCCGGTGGGGCAACGCTGCCAAAGCGGGTTCGCGCGGGCCACGTGGGCTGTGAGCACGCCGTGAGTTCCCTCGCCGGGATCGAACTCGAACGGGATGTGGTCGGCATCCAGTCCGGCGCTGCCTTGCGTAACCAGCATCCCCAGCGGGTGCACGCGGATGATGCGGCCCAGTTCCTCTGGCCGGTTTTCAGCAAAGTGAGCAGGAATATACATGGTGGGGAATCGGAAGCGATGGAATGCTCGATACTCTCGCCGACAACTGGCACAATCGGAAGGTCCGGTTTTCATGATTCTTTATGGGCCAGTCACGCCAGCCAGCCGGTACCCGTGCCGGAGCCACGGGCGCGGGGCGCCGCATCTACGATCTTCTGCGTGCCCAGATCGCGGACGGCACCCTGCCGCCGGGCGCCCGGGCGCCGTCCACACGGGCGCTGGCGTCCGAGTTGGGGGTGTCGCGTACCACTGTCACCGCCGCCTACGAACAACTTGCTGCCGAAGGCTTCCTCGTCACGGCGGTGGGGCGGGTGGCCCGAATCGCCAGCCCCCTGGCGGCACCGGCACCAGCCGCGATGAGCGCAGGCCGGCGCGCCAGGTCCGCCCCAACCCTGTCCGGATTCGGGCGCCGCGTGGCGGGACTCGGCATGCCGGCACCGCTGCAGGCTGAACCGGTTCGTTTCGACTTCCTGTATGGGGCGGTGGCTTCGCGGGACTTCCCAACCCTGGCCTGGCGGCGTGCCTACCAGGCCGAACTGCTGCGCCAGCAAAACAGCCTGTCCTATGCCCCGCCCGAAGGTGAGGCGTCGCTGCGACGCGCCCTCCAGGGCTATTTGCGGCGTGCCCGGGGACTGGCCTGCGAGGCCGAGCAGGTTCTGGTGGTGCATGGCTCGCAGCAGGCCATCGACCTGTGCGCACGGCTGCTGCTGGATGCCGGCGACGCCTTTGCCTTCGAAGATCCCGGCTACCTGATGGCGAGGCGCTGCTTCGAAGCCACCGGCGCCAGGTGCCAGGCCACGCCGGTGGACGGGCATGGCCTGGATACCGCCAGCCTTCCCCAGGACGATCGTGTGCGCCTGGTGTACGTGACACCGTCGCACCAGTTCCCACTAGGGGGCGTGCTGCCGATCGGCCGGCGCCTGGAGCTGCTGCAATGGGCGCAGCGCCACGACGCCTGGATCATCGAGGACGACTACGACGGGGAGTTCCGCTACGGCCAGCGCCCGATCGACACGCTGCGCTCGATCGACACCGACGGCCGCGTGATCTACGTCGGCACTTTCTCCAAGGCGCTCTCGCCGCAACTGCGGCTCGGCTACCTGGTGCTGCCGCCTGAGCTGGTGCCGGTGTTCCGGCAGGCCAAGCGGCTGGCCGACCGCCATGCGCCCGTGCTGGAGCAGCGCGTGCTGGCAGCGCTGATCGAAAGCGGTGCCTACGAACGCCATGTGCGGCGCATGCGCCGGGAAAACGAGCGCCGGCGAGCGGCCTTGCTGGATGGCGTCGCACGTTTCCTGCCAGCGGACGCGGAAGTCTGCGGTACGGCGGCGGGGCTGCATGTGGTGCTGTGGTTGCCGTCGCTGCGGCCCCGCGACGAGACAGCGCTGGTGGCCGCTGCGCGCAGCCAGGATGTGGGGGTCTACCCGGTATCACCGTTGTTTGCAGGGGCCCGGCCGCACGGACAGCGTCGAGCGGCCGGGCTGGTGCTCGGTTATGCGAGTTTGACGGTGGAGCAGATTCAGCGGGGGATGCAGATTTTAGGGGTGGTGATTGCGGCGATGGGGCGGGCGCAAGGCCAGCCAAATCAGCTTGATGGCCGCCTGCCTACTGGTCAGGAGGCTCCAGGCGGGGGCCGCATCAATAGTTCATCGTCACGTTGAGCATGGCCACCCGCGGATTGCCCACTGGTAGCACGTTGTTGTTCAGGCCGCCCGCGTAGTACATTTTGTCGAACACGTTCTTGACGTTGAACGCCGCGCGCCAGTGCGTTGCCACGTAGCCGACGGCAAGATCGGCCACCGCGTAGCCCGGCACGGTGTAGTTAAAGCTGTAGCCGCGCTTGGCGCTCTCGCCGCGCACGCCGGCACCGACGTACCAGCCGGCCAGCGCGCCGCGGAAGCGGTACTGGCTCCAGACCGAGAAGCTGTGCCGGGGCACGCTGTTGAGCGGCTTGCCGACGTTCGCAGCCGTGGTGTCTTCGGTGACTTCGCTTGCGATGTAGGCATAGGCGCCCGAAACGCTGAGGCCATTGCCGAGATCCTGCGTCAGCTCCATTTCCAGCCCGCGCGAACGCTGTTCGCCCACGGCCACGCTGAAGCCTGTGTTAACCGGATCGGTACTGAGCACATTGGTGCGGGTCAGGTCGAACGCGGCCAGGGTCAGCAGGCCGGTCTTGTCCGGCATGTCGAACTTGATGCCCACTTCGTACTGGCGGCCCTTCTCGGGCTTGAACGTGGCGCCGTTGACGTCGGTGCCGGCGTTCGGCAGGAACGAAGTGGCGAAGCTCAGGTACGGACGCGCCCAGTGCGTCAGGTCGTACATCACGCCCGCGCTGCCGGTGACGGCGTTGTCGTCGTTGCCGGTACGCGACCGCGCCAGCCGGTCCGTCGTGCTCGTCTGCGCGGATTCGTAGCGCACGCCGCCGGTCACGGTCCAGCGCTCGGCGATACGGATCTGGTCGCGCAGGTAGAGACCAACCGCGTTTAGCGTGTCGGTCGCGTCCAGGCTATAGGCGGACGGGCAGTTGATGCTGGCGCCATAGACCGGGTTATAGACGTTCAGCGCTGCCACGCGGCATGTCTTCTGCAGGCGGTCTTCCTTCGTATGGCGGTAGTCGATGCCGAAGGTCACGCTGTGGGCATGCCCCGTGAACGCGAAAGTCCGCTGCACGTTAGTGTCGACACCGAACGAGTCCCCCGAGAAGCTCTGCTGCGTGCCACTGCGGTTCATCGCCTGGCTGTTGACGGCCATGGTGCCGGCCGACACCAGCGTGCCGGTCAGCGACGACGTCTGGTAGCGCAGGTTCTGGTTCAAGGTCCAGCCGGAGTCGAAGCGGTGCGTCAGCGCGTAGCCGATGCGGTTCTGCTCGCCGTCATAAGACGGCGCATTCGGCTCGCCGATGAAGCGGTTGCCCGGCACCACGCCATTGCGGTTCGGCACCAGGGTGCCATTCACTGGCAGGCCCTGCTGGCGCACGTAGTTGCGTTGGCTGTGGCTGGTCAGGATCGTGAAGTCCGTGCGCGTGCCAAGGTCGAGCGTCAGCGATGGCGCGATCCAGCGGTTGCGATACCAGACGTAGTCGGTCGGATCGTCGCTGTTCATCATCAGCGCGTTCAGGCGGAACGCGGCCTTGCTGTCCTTGGCCAGCGGCGTGCCGACGTCGACCGTCGCCTGCCGGAAGCCGTAGTTGCCGACGGTCAGGCCCAGTTCACCGAACAGTTCGGCACGCGGGCGCTTGCTGACCATGTTGACCAGGCCGCCCGGCTGCACCGCGCCGAACAGGATCGAGGCCGGTCCCTTGAGCACTTCCACGCGTTCCACGCCGAACAGCTCCTGCGCCACGCGGTTGTTGCTGTCGACGAGCAATCCGTCGGCAAAGATCGATTCCGATGCACGCTGGCCGCGGATGATGAAGTCGTCCCAGCCGCGCCTGCCATAGACGTTGGTGACCACGCCGGCTGAGTTCTGCAGTGCGTCGCTGAGGTTCTGTGCCTGCTGGCTGTCGAGCAGCTCGCGTGTGATGACGGTGATCGACTGCGCGGCGTCGGCCGCTGACTGATCCGACTTGGTCACTCCGGCCGGCCGCCGCGTGCTGAAGCCGATGTCAGTTTGCCCGTCGGCGGCGGCGCTGACCGTCACGGATGGCAGCGTGGTGAGATCTTCGGCGGCGTGGGAAACAACGGGAGGCAGGAACAGGCAACTGACGGCGGCGGGTATGGCAAGACGGCGGACAAACATGGCGGCCCAGGGCGAAAGCAACGAAAGTGGCGCATCATAAATGAGAATGGTTTGTATTTACAAGAAATTCGTCCGGCAAAAGTCGCACTAACTTACTGATTCGTATCCATCAACGGCGTTTCTAGCGCACATGCTTTCCCTACATAGCGGTCCCTGCGCAGCCCCGTTGCTGCTATCAATGTTCTCTTCCCGGCCGCCTGCCCATGAAACGCACCACCACCATTCCGACCCCGCCGCCCGATGCCGCACATATCCTGGTGCCGGCCGACGCGCAGGCGGGCCATGCCTGCGCCGACGACCGCAACTTCGTCACCGCGCTGGCCCGCGGCATGGAGTTGTTGCGCGCCTTCGGCCCGCAGGACGATTACCTGGGCAACGCCGAGTTGTCGCGGCGCACCGGCATCCCGCGCCCGACCGTGTCGCGGCTCACCTACACGCTGGCCACGCTCGGCTATCTCACCTACATCGAAGCCACTGAGAAGTACCGGCTGGGGCAGGGTGCGATGGTGCTGGGCCACCGCTATGTAGGCGGCGCCGGCATCCGCGAGATCGCGCAGCCGCTGATGCAGTCGCTGGCGTTTGCCTCCGATTGCACGGTGGCACTGGCCATGCCGGACCGGCACGCCATGGTCTACCTGGAAAGCTGCCAGCCGCGCGGGGCGCTGGTGATCCGGCTGGCGCCGGGCGCGCGCCTGCCGATGGCCACCTCGGCGATCGGCCGCGCCTGGCTGGCGGGGCTCGATGCCGATCACCGCGAGGCCGCGCTGGCCGAACTGGCGCGCCACTATGGCTCGCGCTGGCCCGCCGTGCGCACCGGCATCGACCGTGCGCTGCGCGACCACGCACGGCGCGGCTTCTGCGTGGCGCATGCCGAATGGGACCGCACCGTCAGCGGCGCCGCCGCGCCGCTGCGCCTGGCGGGCAGCAGCGAGGTGCTGGCGTTGAATATCGGCGGGGCCGCGACACGGCTGTCGCCCGAGATCCTGGAAAGCAACCTGGGCCCGCGCATCCGCGAACTGGCCGAGACCCTGCAGGCGCGGCTGTGGCAACCCGGCGGCGCGCGCGCGACCGCCCGCTTTGCTTCCGCGCAGCCGGACCCTGATACCCATACCCACGCGTCCAACGCATGACGCGGGCACTGAATTCAACGAGGAGACAACCCATGGAAGTACGCAACAGGACCGTCGTGGTGACTGGCGCGGCCACCGGCATCGGGCGCGCGCTGGCGCTGGCCTTTGCGCAGGCCGGCGCGCGCGGCGTGGCCGTGGCCGACCTGAACGCGGCCGGGGCCGCCACTGTTGCCGCCGAGGTCCAGGCCGTGGCGCCTGCGTGCCAGGTGTTCGCCCAACCGGTCGACGTGGCCGATGCCGCCGCCGTGCAGGGCCTGGCCGACGAGGCCACGCGCCGCTTTGGCCAGGTCGACATCTTCTGTTCCAACGCCGGCATCATCCTGCGCAAGGGGCTGGATGCGAGCGCCGACGAGTGGCAGCGCATCTGGGAAATCAACGTGATGGCGCATATCCACGCGGCCAGGGCGGTGCTGCCGCAGATGCTGGAGCGCGGCGACGGCTACTTCATCAACACGGTGTCGGCAGCGGGCCTGCTGTCGCAGATCGGCTCGGCGCCGTATGCGGTGACCAAGCACGCCGCCATCGGCTTTGCCGAGTGGCTGTCGATTACCTACGGCGACCGCGGCATCAAGGTCAGCTGCATCTGCCCGCAGGGCGTGCAGACCAACATGCTGTTCGGCGAGAAGGGCGAGCGCAAGGGCTTCCTGCAGGAAGGCTCGGTCACCGCCGAGCATGTCGCAGCGGTGACGCTGGAAGGGGTGGCCGACGAGCGCTTCCTGATCTTGCCGCACCCGGAGGTGCTTGAGTACTATCGCCGCAAGGGCCAGGACTACGACCGCTGGCTGCGCGGCATGCGCCGCCTGCATGACAAGGTGATGCAGGAGTTCGGCGGCATCGCGGTCTGAAGGCACGAGTAGTCCTGGCAGGTTTCGGCGGCGGCGTTGGCCGCCGTCTTCACAATGCGGGCAGCCATGCAGCCGCCGGCAACAGGAGGAAAATCCATGCGTTTCGGTACCGTTGCCGCGGCAGTGCTCGCCGCGTCCGCCCTGGTGAGCGCGCCCCCCGCGCTGGCACAAGGCTACCCCGCCAAGCCGATCCGGATCGTAGTCGGCTTCCCCAGCGGCGGCGCGCCCGACACGCTGGCGCGCATCGTCTCGGAAAAGATCTCGCCCTCATGGGGCCAGCCGGTGGTGGTGGACAACAAGCCGGGCGCGGGCGGCAATATCGGCGCCGAAGCCGTGGCGCACGCGCCGGCCGACGGCTATACGCTGGCGTTGGGCACGGTCGGCACGCACTCGATCAACGGCGCGCTGTACAGCAAGATGCCATACGACATGGTCAAGGACTTCGCCCCCGTGGTCCTGATCGCCTCGACGCCGAACGTGCTGGTGGTCAATCCCGGCGTGCCGGCAAAGAGCGTGGCCGAGTTGATCGCGCTGGCAAAGTCCAAGCCGGGCGGCCTGACCTTCGGCACCCCCGGCGTCGGCACCTCGCCGCACGTGGCCGGAGAAATGTTCAATTCGATGGCCGGCGTCAAGATCACGCACGTGCCCTACAAAGGCCGCGCCATGGCCATCCCCGACCTGCTCGGCGGCCATATCACCATGATGTTCGACAACCTGCCGTCGGCCCTGCCCGTGGTGCGCGAGGGCAAGCTGCGCGCGCTGGGCATTACCAGCGCGAAGCGCTCGGCCTCGGCACCGGATATCCCGACGCTGGCCGAGCAGGGCTTGCCTGGATTTGAGGCCGATTCATGGTTCGCCGTGTTCGCGCCGGCCAATACGCCCAAGGATGTAGTGGCCAGGCTCAACACTGAACTCAACCGCATCTTCACGCTGCCCGATGTGCAGGCGAAGCTGAAGACGCTGGGGCTGGATCCGATCCTGGGCACGCCGGAGAAACTGGCGGCGTACCAGCGCCAGGAGATTGCAAAATGGGCGCGGGTGGTGAAGGAATCGGGGGCGAAGGCAGAGTAGGCCGTTAAACCCAGAGAGGGTTTGCTCCCTCTTCCGCTTGCCGGAGAGGGAGCACGCAATCGCTGATCAGGCGTCCGGCTCCACCGCCCCCCGCGCAGGCTCCGCGCCGCTGGCATCGCGCAACCTGCTCAGGCTGATCAAGGCCCCCAGCGCCGCCACCACCGCCGCCAGATACAGCGCAATGCGCGCCGCGCCGGTCGGCGTCAGGCTGAACAGCAGCGCCACCACCGCTGTGCCGCTGGTCTGCCCCAGCAGCCGCGTGGTCGCCTGCGCACCGCTGGCGCCGCCGCTGCGCTCGGGCGGCGTGGCGCCGATCATGGCGCGGTTGTTGGGGGACTGGAAGAAGCCGAAGCCCGTGCCGCACATTGCCATGCGCCAGACGATGTCCAGGCTGCCGGCGTCCGGGCCCAGCGTGGCCAGCCCGACCAGCCCGCCCGCCAGCATGGCCAGCCCGATGCCGGCGAGGATGCTGGCCGGATAGCGGTCCGACAGCCGGCCCGATACCGTGGCCATCACCGCCACCATCAGCGGCCAGGGCGTGATCAGCAGGCCGGTTTCCTGCAGGGAGCGGCCGAGCTGGTATTCGAGATAGAACGGCAGCGCGATAAAGGCCAGCATCTGCGTCATGAAAGAGCAGAACGAGGTGCCCACTGCCAGCGTGAAGGAGCGGCTGGCAAACAGGTCCACCGGCACCAGCGGCGCGGGGCGCCCGTGCTGGCGCCGCACCAGCAGCCAACCCAGCGCCACAGCGGCGGCCATGCCGGCGGCGCCTGCGATGCGCCAGCGGGCGTGGCCCAGGCCGTCGACGCCGAGGATGAACATGCCGAACACCAGCGCCGACAGCAGCGCGCTGCGGTAGTCGAACTCGCGCGGCTGCGGCGGCGTCGCCGGCAGCGAAGTGCGGCTCAGCACCAGCGCGACGATGGCCACCGGCACGTTGACCGCGAACAGCCATTTCCAGCTGGCGACCGCCAGGATCAGCGCGCCCAGCGACGGGCCCACGGCGATGGTCACGCCGACCACCAGCGCGTTCAGCCCGATGCCGCGGCCCAGGCGCGTGGGCGGGTAGATAAAGCGCACCAGCGCCGTATTGACGCTCATGATGCCGGCGCCGCCGATGCCCTGCAGCACGCGCGCGGCCACCAGCATCGGCAGGTTGACCGCCAGCGCGCACAGCAGCGAGCCCAGCAGGAAGGTGGCCAGCCCCGCCCGGTACACGCGCTTGTAGCCAAGGATGTCCCCCAGCGACGAGAGCGGCAGCAGGCACACGGTCACCGTCAGCTGGTAAGCGTTGACCACCCAGATCGTGCTGGACGGATCGGCCTGCAGCTCGCGCGAGATCGAGGGCAGGGCGATGTTGGCGATCGAGCCATCGAGCACGGCCATGATCAGGCCGAAGAAAACAGTGAGGATCGCCCAGGTCCGCTGTGGCTGGGGAAGGCCTTGTTCTGGCTGCATGGGGAGAGACATTGAAGACAATGCCGCGCCAGCATTGCTCAGGCATGGCCAGGACGGCCATGGCGCAGCGTTGCCATTATCGTCCCGCGTGGCGATGCTCGCAAATTCGCTAATTGTGGTAAGGCGCAGCGCGCCGCGTGCGCTATTCCGCTGCGGCGGCCTGTGCATAGCCGCCCAGCCGTTCAAGCAGGGCTTCGGCCGCGGCTGCCGCGGCCGGGGTCCACGCCTGCGCGGCCTCACACAGTGCTTCCAGTGCCAGGCATGCCTCGAAGATGGGCTGGCGGCGCACGATCATGAAGGCGCCGGCCGCGGCATGGGCCCAGTGCCGCAATGCCGGCAGGTCCTGCTGCGCAATGATGTGCGCCAATGCTGGCAGGTCTTGCTGCAGCTGCCGGCGCAGCATGGCTTCGTAGCGGCGGCGATCAGCAGCTTCGGCCTGCGAAGCCGCAGCCGGATCGTCATTGGTGCCAGGGGGCGGGGCCGCGGCATCCCTGCGACCGGGCAGGCCATGCAGGCACGCCTGCAGGTCCTGCAACGACGCCGGCTTGGCGACAAAGCCGGAAAAGCCGCGCAGGCGCCAGTCTGCGCATGGCTCGCTGCCAGTGAATGCGCTGAAGGCCAGTACCGGCATGTCGGGACGCTGCGCGCGCACCGCGCGCAGCAGCGCATGGCCGTCCATGACTGGCATTTGGATATCGGTCAGCACGGCGTCGATGTGCGTGCTCTCCAGCGCCGCCAGTGCCTGCTTGCCGTTGCCTGCAACGATCGGGTGGCAGCCAAGTGCCTGCAGCTGTTCGGCGATCAGGGTCTGGTTCAGCGCATTGTCCTCGGCGACAAGGATCGTCAGCGGCGCCGCGGCCGATGCCGGGAGTGCCTGCGCCGCCGGCGCGCTGGCGTCTGCCGTCGCAAGCGCCGGCGTGGCGCCTTCGGCCGCCTGGGCCACGCAGTCGAGCAGCGCGCGGTGGCTGTAGGCCGTGACTTCGTGCATGCCGGGGGCGCACTGGCGTGGCCGATGCGGGCCCTCCTGCGTCACCCACACGACCGGGACCTTCGCCGCATCGCGCAGGCCGGCCAGTGCGGCCAGGGGGTACTCTTCCGTGGCGACGATAACGCGTGGCACCTTGACCTGGAAAGACGCCAGCGCGGCCGCCTGCGATGCCAGCACATCGGCACGCCAGCCTGCCGTGGCGAGCCACGCGGCCAGGGCCTCGCCGGTACGCATGTGCTGGCACAGCACCACCACGTCGCCGCACTGCGCCGCGGCGGGCGGGACCGGCGGCAGCGGCGTGCCAGCGGCCGGGGCCAGCGGCACCGAGACCGTGAACGCGCTGCCCACGTCCGGCACACTGTCCACGCTGATGCTGCCGCCCATCAGCTCGCACAGGCGGGCGCAGATCGACAAGCCCAGGCCAGTGCCGCCGTAGCGGCTGGCAGTTGCGGCATCGCCCTGCACGAAGGGCTGGAACACGCGCGCCGCCAGCGACGGCGGCATGCCGATGCCGGAATCGCTGACGCGGCAGACCAGCCGCTGCGTGCCGTGGTGGTCCTGGCGCAGCTCGCCGCTTAAGGTGATGCGGCCGCTGGCAGTGAACTTGAAGGCGTTGCTCAGCAGGTTGTTGAACACCTGCGCCAGGCGCATGCGGTCGCCTGTGACCTCAGCATCCAGCGATGGCGACAGCTGCAGGTGGAAGCGGATGGGACGGCCGGCCACCATCGGCGCATGGGTCAGCGCCACGCTTTCCAGCGCCTCGACGGGGCGGAAGGGCGCGTTGACCAGCCTGAGCTTGCCGGCATCGATCTTGGAAAAATCCAGCACATCGTTGACGATCCGGCGCAGCGCCTCGGCGGCGCTGTCCAGCGCCCTGAGCCGGGCCGCATGTGCAGCCAGGCCGCTGCCGCGCGCGAGCAGTTCCAGGTTGCCCAGCAATGCATTCAGCGGCGTACGGATCTCGTGGCTCATCGCGGCGAAGAAGGTCGAGCGTGCGCGCATCATCGCCTCGGTGGTCTGCTGGGCGGAGCGCAGCTGCTCTTGCAGTGCCTGCTGCGCAGTGCAGTCCTGCACGGCGCAGAACAGCACTGCCTCATCGCGGTAGCGCGCCGGCGCGTAGGTGATTTGCAGGAAGTGCTGGGTGGCGTCGCCGTGGCCGGGTGGCTCATCCGCCGGCGCGCGCGGCGGTGCCGCGACGGTAAAGCTGGAAATGGACGCTTGCCCGCTGCCGCCACCGCATGGCTGTCTTTTGAATGCCTCCGCTACCGCATCGGGCAGGTGCCCATGGGGCTGCCATTGCAGCAGTACGCCGGCCAGCGGGTTCGACGTCAGGACGGCGTAGTCGTGCTGGCGCACGATGCACAGGCCGATCGGCGTGGCATTGACCAGCACCTGGTTCATCAGCTCGCTTTCCAGCGCACGCGAGGCTTCGGCGTGCGTACGCCGCAGCAGGTGCCGGCTCCAGTGGCGCGCGGCCAGCCCGATGGCGCCGGTCAGCAGCAGCATGGCGCCGGCGATCACGGCCAGCTCCGCTGCCAGCGCCGTGCCCAGCATGCGATACGGCAGGTGGTAGACCAGCTGCCCGAAGCCTGCCGGCAGCGGCTGCACCAGCCGCATGCCCGATGGCGTGACATCCAGCATGCTGTGCGACAGCAGGCGCGTGCCGGCTGCCACATCGTGGACGCTGGCCGAGGTTGCCGGCCAGTCGCGCGGCGATACATCGATGACCTGACCGGCTGGATTGAGCAGTGCCAGCAGCGCCGGATCCTCCGCGCGCTGCAAGTCGGCCAGGAAGGCGTGCAGGGGCACGCAGGCGGCCACCAGCATGGTGGGCGTGTCGCCGGCATAGGCGGCGCCGGCCAGCACCATGACCGGGGTGTCGTCCACCGGGTGGCGCAGCGGACCCACCCAGACCTGCTGGTCGCGCGCCGGCACGCTGCGGCCGCTGCGCTCCAGCAGCGCCTGGGTCAGCCATGTGCGCAGCAGCGGGATCAGCGCCGGGTCGAGCGCGAGCGGTGGCGCGCCGGCCTCGGGCTGGCTGATGACCACGGCGCTGTCTTCGTTCAGCGCGACCGCGTAGGCCCCGTGGTCGAGATCGAACGCCTGTTGGGTGGCCACCGCAGCCAGGGCAATCTGCCGCAGCCGCACGTACTGCGCCGGCAGCCCGGCGCCCCAGCCCTGCCGCGTTGCCTCGGTGGCAAGCAGGTGATAGTCCTTGCGCACGGCATCGACGTGGAGGCTGGCGGTGCCGGTGCGCCGGAAGGCCCCGAAGCCGGCATCGCGCGACGGCTCCGGTGCGGGCGCATCCAGGTTGTAGCGGATGCCCAGCACGGTGCGCCGCAGGAACGAGGACTCGTTGTGCAGCAACTGCGAGACCGAGCTGGCGTACCGCGAGACGTCGCTGCGCCGGTAGTCCAGGTGCTGTTCCGTGGCCAGGCCGGCAAGCAGCACGCCCGAGAACAGCACGATGGCGATCAGCACCGCGATGGTCGCTGAATACAGGTGTTGCTGGCGGCGCGCATTGTCGGCAAGCGCATCGAAGGCGCTGGCCAGGGTTTCACGGGTACGGTCGACGGTTTGCTGCATCGGCGGGTCCGGCCATGTCAGATCAGGCGGTTTTCATAGGCGTAGCGGATCAGCCCGGTATTGGTCTGCACTCCCAGCTTGCGCATGGCCACGGTCTTCTGGCTGGAGATTGTGCTGACCGAGCGGCCGAGCTTGCCGGCGATGTCGGTCAGCTGCAGGCCCTGCGCATAGAGCCGGATCACTTCCAGTTCGCGCTGCGTCAGTTCGGTGGCCGGTGCACCGGCGAGCGTGGCGTGTTGCAGGATGGCGTGCACCGCAGGCGAATAGAAGCAGCTGCCGCTGGATGCGACGTGAATGCAGGCGCGCACGACCTCGTCCAGGTGGTCTTCCTTGCTGACGAAGGCGCGCACGCCAAGCTTCATGGAGCGGCGGATGATGGCGGGATTGGACTGGGCGCTGATCACCACCACGCGCGTCAGCGGATGGCGGCGTGCCAGGCGGCCCAGCAGGTTGAAGCCGTCCAGCGAGGTATCGCCGTGGCCCATGCAGAAATCGGTGATGGCGATATCGGCGGGATGCTGGTCCAGCGCGCCGAGCAACTCGGTGCCGTTGCGGCATTCGCAGCTGATCTGGACGCTGCCGCTGCGCTGCAGGCAGTCGCGCAGGGCGGCCACGACCAGCGGGTGGTCGTCCGCCAGGGCGACACGCAAGACTCCGTCGTACATAGCTATCTCCGGATGGGCGGCAACCGGTACACGCCGGTTGCACTGGGCGATTGCGCCACCACAAATCCGAAATTCTGGCTATGTTCCGCGACCCATTGAATCGTAATTCTGCTAGTTCAGGGAACTTGCATGAGGCGGGCATGGACACGGCCAGTTCGGCAAATGCGTGACCTGTCCATTGAACAGCGCCATGCCGCGATGCTTGACCTGGGTTTGCGCAGCATTGCGGCGCTTGTTCCGCGGTGAGCGCGACCAGCTATTTGCCTCATGTCAATGCGTGGCGGAAGACGCATTCACGTAGCGGCAGGCAGGAGCACGGGGAGAGAAAGTGAATTCGCGGTGACTTCGCCGCGTGCGCGCAACGCGCCGGCTCCGGGCGGCGCGAACTTTCACGCTTCGGGGCGCGGACCGCTGTCCTAGAATGAAGCTGACACGCGCCCCGCGGCGCGTGCACCGCGTTGGGGAACGCCATGCCCGTCTACCAATATCGCTGCGAGAAGTGCGGCCATATGTTCGAGAAAACCGAGCATCTCGCAGAACACGCCTCTGCCCATCCGAACTGCCCGAACTGCGGCAGCCAGTCCGTCCAGCACGCACCGGCCCCGTTCGTGGCAGTGACCCAGCGCAAGAGCTGAGTCCGCTGAGTCCGAACAACTACCTCCCAGGAGGGTTTGCGGCCCGCCGCACTTGTGCGGCGGCCGCGCGGGTGTGCCGCCGGCCGACGGCCGCGGCATGTCTTTCCAGGCGTGGTGCCCGTGCACCACGTGCGTTAGCGCTGCGCGCAAGCGGCGATCTCAACCTTGACGGAGGATGCCATGGCAACGAGACCGTTCACCGAATTTCCCGCCGACGAGCAGCAACAGGTCCTGCAGGTATGCAGGCATGTCGGGCTTGCGGCCGAGATGTTCGAGATTTTCGAGGAAAGCCGCGAGGCCGGGGTGCGGCGCATCAGCGTGCGCCGGGTCGGCACGGACAAGACCAGTATCTACGAGGCAGGCCCCGATTCGGTCTGGGTCGAGGAATTCGAGAGCGACCTGGAGTGCGGCCTGTTCGGCCAGGTGACGGCCTGACGGCGCGGCTCAGTGCCGTCCGCGTTCGCCGGTGCGCGACACCACTGACGCGCCGGCGATCAGCTCCTTGAGCAACGCCAGCGACGCCGCACCGCAGGTGCGGTACGGATCCAGTTCGGCGCGCGCCGAGAACTTGAGCAGGGTGGCGGTGTTGATGCGCGCCGCATTGACCTGGCCCATCGCCCAGCCGGCAAAGTCGCGCGTGCAGGTTTCCTCGAAATGCAGCAGGGTCACGTCGTGGTGGCGCGGGTCGCGTGCGATCGCCTGAAACAGTTGTGACACGTCCTGGCGGTCGCCTTCCAGCGCCTGCAGGAAGATGCCGTTGCCGTGGCACAGCACCCCGGTGATGCCGTGGCGCGGATTGCGTTCCAGGCTGGTGGCCAGGATGGCGTCGAGCAGGGCGGCGTCGATGGCCTGGCGGGCACGGCTGGCATAGAGCAGGCGGACTAGCATGGTCGTGGCGCTCGGTTGTGGCGGCTGGTGGGCGGGGCGTGCGGCCTAGCCGCGGTTGTGGTTCAGCAGCGTGAGGAACTCGCGGCGCAGGCTGTCGTCCTTCAGGAACGAGCCGCGCATCACGCTGTTGGTCATCTTGGCATCGGTGTCGCGCACGCCGCGCCAGTGCATGCAGAAGTGCTCGGCCTCCATCACGATGGCGAGGCCGTCGGGATTCATCTTTTCCTGCAGCAGGTCGGCGACCTGTGCCACCGCCTCTTCCTGGATCTGCGGCCGGCACATGATCCATTCGGCCAGGCGCGCGTACTTGGACAGGCCGATCAGGTTGGAATGCTGGTTCGGCATCACCCCTACCCACAGCTTGCCGATGATCGGGCACAGGTGATGCGAGCAGGCACTGCGCACGCGCAGCGGGCCGACGATCATCAGTTCGTTGAGCTGGCCGACGTTGGGGAACTCGGTCACCGGCGGGGCCTTGGCGTAGCGGCCGGCGAAGATCTCCTTCAGGTACATCTTGGCGACGCGGCGCGCGGTTTCCTGGGTGTTGTGGTCGTTGTCGACGTCGATCACCAGCGCGCGCAGCACGTCTTCCAGGCGCGCCTGCACTTCGACCTGCAGCTGCTCCATCTCGCCCGGCTCGATGTAGTGCGCAATATTGTCGTTGGCGTGGAAGCGCTCCTGCGCGGCCTCCAGCCGTGCGCGGATGCGGGCCGAGACGCTGTGGGCGTGGGGGTGGCCGGCATCGTCGCCGGCGTTGCTGTCCTTCGCGCGGTGCGCCGCGTCCTTGCTGGTCATGGTTATGCGTGGTGGGATGGATGACTGCGCAGCGGGTGTGCCGGATTCACTATATGGCAGATGCCGTGGCCTCACAACCCGCGCGGGGCGCGGCAGGATGCGGCGCGGTGGGCCGATTACGCCACAAGCCGGCGTTGCTCCGTGAATAGTTCATGACATCGCTAAAGCCCGCGCCGCACAACGCCGACAAGCGCACATAATGTCTACACAACGCCAGGCAGCCCGCCATAAAGCCGCCGGCACCCGGCCGCTGCAGCGCGGCCTGACTCTTTGTCGGGAATAACGTCATCATGCCGATTGCCTTTCCGTGCAGCAGCCTGATGCTGCTCCATGTGGTCACAGTGCCGCTGCCGGCCACGCCGGTGGAAACTGGCGTGGCGGAACACCACGCCAGTGCCGTGCGCCATGGCGCGACCGGCCTGCGCCGGTCCCTGCTGCAGCCCGCCGACATCCCCGCGGCCAATGACGCCGCCACCAGCTGAGCCAGCTGTTCAAAGAAGCAAGAGCGCCAGTGCCGGCAGCATCGCTGCCGGCATCACCACGGCCCCCACGCGCAGGAACTGGCCGGCGCTGACCATATGCCCTTCGCGCCGCAGCGCCGTGAGCCACAGCAGCGTGGCCAGCGAGCCGGTGACGGACAGGTTGGGGCCAAGGTCAATGCCGACCAGCACGGCACCGGTCACGGCATGCGAGGCGTGTCCGCTCGCCAGCGCCGAGGCGGCGATCAGGCCGGCCGGCAGGTTGTTGGCGATATTGCCCGCCAGCGCCACCACCGCGCCCACGCCCAGCAGGGCCAGCGCGCCGCCGTCGCGCGACGCCGCTGCGACGGCATCGGCCAGCTGGCCGATCACCACGGTCTGCTCCAGTGCCGCGACCAGCACGAACAGCCCCGCCACCATCGGCAACACCCCCCATGACACCTCGCGCAGCGCCGACACCAGCAACTCGCGCCGGGTCGCGCAGACCAGCAGCAGCGTGGCCACGCCCGCCGCGCAGGTCGGCCAGCCCAGGTCGTTGCCGCGCAGCGAGGCCACCAGCAGGATCAGGCCGGTCAGCACGATGCCCAGCGCGGCCAGCCGGGCCTGCGGCGACAGCGGCGGCACCGGCACGTCATGTTCGATGGGCTCGGCCAGTGCCGCGCGCTGGGTCCACCACAGCGCCGCCAGCGTGGCCAGCACCGCGGCCAGCGACGGCAGCGCGAAGCTCGCCAGCCAGCCCGCCAGCGGCGGCATGCGTTCGCCGAAGATGACCAGGTTGGCCGGGTTGGAGATCGGCAGCACGAAGCTGGCGGCATTGGCGATGAAGGCGCACGCGTACAGGTAGGGCAGCGGATGCCGGACCCGCGCGGCGCGGGTGGCGGCCAGCACCGCGGGCGTCAGCACCACGGCGGTGGCGTCGTTGGACATGAAGGCCGTCACCAGCGTGCCGAAGCCGTACACCAGCAGAAACAGCCGCGGCGCCGAGCCGCGCGCCCGGCGCACGGCGAGCGCGGCGACGTGGTCGAACAGCCCGGTCTTGCGGGCCAGCTCTGAGACCAGCATCATGCCCGCGAGAAACAGGTACACGTCGTAGCCGCGCAGCACTGCCGCCAGCGCGTCGGGCAGCGTCATCAGGCCGGTGACGCACAGCAGCAGGGCGCCGGCGGCGGCCCAGAAGGCTTCGGGCAGGCGGAACGGGCGGAACAGGACGCCGGCCGTGGTCAGCGCGGCGACCGACCAGATCAGCAGCGGGGCGTGGCTGGACATCGGGATCGGGGACAGTGGAAAGCCGGAAGTCTACAGCCTGGCGTCCGCGGGGACGGCCGGCGTGGCAGCGCCGGGCGCCGGCAGGCCAGTTGCCTCGCTGGTGACGGGTGTCGGCGCGGGGGCAGCCGGGGCCGGGGCCGCGGTCCCGCCGAGGTTGCTGGCGACCGGATCGACCACCGGCGCCGCCGCGGGTGCCGGCGGCGGGAAGCCGATAGCGGCGATGCCGTGGCTGCCATCGGCATACTCCGCGTACATCCAGTCATCGCCCACGCGGACCACGCCGGCGGGCGCTTCGGCTTCAGGCACGGGCGCGCCCGCAAGGCGGCCCTCCATATAGGCGGCCCACACCGGCAGCGCGGTGGTGGCGCCGAATTCATGCTCGCCCAGGCTGCGGTTGTCGTCGTAGCCCATCCACGCCACCGTGACGACGCCGCCGGCGTAGCCCGCGAACCAGCCGTCGACCGAGTCGTTGGTGGTGCCGGTCTTGCCGGCCACGTCGGCGCGGCGCAGGTAGCGGCGCACGCCGGCGCCGGTGCCGTCGTCGACCACGCTGCGCAGCAGGCTGTCCATGACAAAGGCGTTGCGGGCGCTGATCACGCGCGGCGGGGCCGGGCTGTCCGCGGCGTCGTCCGGCTCGGCAGAGAACAGCACCTTGCCCTCGCTGTCGGTGATGCGCGCGATCAGGTAGGGCTCGATGCGGTGGCCGCCGTTGGCAAAAACGCCATAGGCCGCGGCCAGGCGCAGCGGCGAAGTGGTGCCGGTGCCCAGTGCCAGCGGCAGGTAGCGCGGCAGCCGCCTGGGCGCGAAGCCGAAGCGGCTGGCGAACTCCACCGTGTACGGGATGCCGATCGCCTGCAGTGTGCGGATCGCCGGCAGATTGCGCGATTCGGCCAGCGCCTGGCGCACGGTGATGGGGCCGACAAAGCGCCCGTCGTCATTGGACGGCTGCCAGCGCGAACCATTGGGCAGCGGCGCGTCGTTGATCAGCGTGCCGGGCGACACGCCGCGCTCCAGTGCCGCCGCATAGACGAAGGGCTTGAAGGTCGAGCCCGGCTGGCGCTGCGCCTGGGTGGCGTGGTTGAAGCGGCTGGTGGCAAAGTCGGCGCCGCCCACCATCGCCTCGATCGCGCCGGTGGCGCTGTCCAGCGATACCAGCGCACCCTGCGGGCCCTGCGGCAGGTCCTTGACGAACTTGCGGTGGCGCCGCGCGTAGCCTTCCAACCCGCCGTGCACCGCATCGTAGGCCAGCGTCTGGCGCACCGACGACACCGTGGTGTAGACGTTCAGGCCGCGCGTGTAGGCCTCGTCGCCAAAGCGCTCGCGCGCCAGCTGGCGCGCGAGTTCGGCCACGTACTCGGCATGCCCGGCAAAGCTGCCGGGGCTGTCGTCGGAGACCGCCAGGCGCGCGGCGCGGGCCTCGCGGTAGTCGTCCTGGCTGATCATGCCCAGCGCCAGCATGCGGCCCAGCACATATTCCTGGCGCCGCTTGGCGCGCGCGAAGTTGACCACCGGGTTGATGGACGAGGGGGCCTTGGGCAGCCCCGCCAGCATCGCCGTCTCGGCTAGCGACAACGACGCCAGCGGCTTGCCGAAGTACGCATGCGCGGCGCTGCCGAAGCCGTAGGCATGCTCGCCCAGGTAGACCTGGTTCATGTACAGCTCAAGGATGCGGTCCTTGGGCAGGGTCTGGTCGATGCGCCAGGCCAGCAGCATTTCATACCACTTGCGCGCCAGCGTCTTCTCGCGCGACAGGTAGAAATTGCGCGCCACCTGCATGGTGATGGTGGACGCGCCCTGCGCATAGCCCTGGCCCAGGTTGGCCAGCGCGGCGCGCAGCACGCCGGGCATGTCGACACCCTCGTGCTCGTAGAACTGGTCGTCCTCGGCTGCCAGCAGCGCCTGGACCATGCGCGACGGCATCTGCCCGAAGGGGATGAACTCGCGGTGCTCGCTGCCGAACTCGCCGATCTGCACGTTGTCGCTGGTGTAGATCCGCAGGGGCACGTCGGGCCGGTAGTCGCGCAGGGCGTCGACTGGGGGAAGCTGCCGCAGGCTTACCACCGCGGCAAAGCCGGCAAGCAAGGCACCGGCTGCAGCCAGCGCCAGTACGGCACCGCCTGCCTTGACTGCGATTTTTTTCATGCGCGCATTTTACCCGCTGCCTGACTGACCTTAGCGGCTGGCCGCCAGCGGCAACGGGTTGCCGAGCTCGTCATGATCGATGGGCGGCGTGCCGGTGGTGGCCGGCGGGGTAGGCGGGGCGGGCTGGGCCGTAGCCACGCGCAGCCTGGCCTGGCCGTGATGCCGGGCAAATTCGCACAGCGCCAGCCAGGTTTCCTCGCGTTCGATAATGGTGAAGTGATTCGTGGCTGGCACGGTCTGCAGCGCCACCGGGCCGGGCCAGGCGGCCATGAGCCGCTCCGAGCATTCATGGGGCACGACTTCATCGGTCTCGGCCAGCAGCACCTTGGTGCTCTGCACGACCTTCTTGCAATGCGAGATCGAATCGAAATGGTGGCGCATCAGCTGGCGCAGCGGCACCAGCGGGAAGCGCTTGCGCACCAGTTCAAGCAGCGAGTCGTAGGGCGTGATCAGTTGCAGGCTGTCGAAGTCCTGCAGGTCCGCCAGCTGGATCGCGACGCCGGTGCCCAGGCTGCGCCCCACCACATGCACGCGGGTGTCGGGGAAGACACGCCGCGCATGCAGCAGGAACTGGCTGGCGTCGGCCACTGCGGCGCCCTCGGACGGCAGGCCGTCGGAGTGTCCCAGGCCGCGGTAGTCATAGGTGGCGAAGGCCATGCCGGCGGGCAGCCAGCGCGCGTACTGCAGCGTTTCGAGCACATCCTCGCCACGCCCGGGCAGGTAGAACAGCAGGTCGCGCACGTTGTCGCCGGGGCTATGGTAGATGTAGCCGCGCACCACGCCGCCGGGGATCAGGTGCGAGTAGCCAATGATGCCGTCGGGCAGGTCGCGCGGCGGACGCCGGCGCGCATCGAACAGCAGCCGCTCCTGGTTGAGCGTCAGGTAGGTCCAGTAGCAGGCGAAGCCACTGGCAGTCATCAGCGCGGCTGCCAGCGTACGGCGGGTGATCAATGGCATGGCTAGTCTTCAGTGTCGCTGCCAGGCGAGGCGCACCAGCGCCGGCCTTGCCGCCCAGCCGCGCAGCCTACCTCATTTTTGTCAGGCGCGAGCGTGTAGCGCAAGCCGGCCGGCGCAGTTCTTGTACGATATACCTCATTCACGCGCGCGCACCCCCTCCCGAGACGGCGCGCATACGGAGCAAACAGGCATGAGCGAGCAGAAACACGAGCAATACCGCGCCGAAGAGGCGCAGGCGATGGAGCGCGTGGTCGCGGCCACGCGGCAGGTGCAGGTGGCCTTCACCGCCTTGCAGGCCCACTATCCGCCGCAGGGCAGCGGCAAGCCATCCAAGCTTGCGCTGCAGACGTTCGATGCGGCGCTGCAGGCGCTGGAAGATGCCCAGGCCACCTTCGACGAGATCCTGAACGACCTGCTCGACGAAAAACGCTGACCCCGGCCCGGCATGGCGCGGGGGCAATACATGGCCGGGAGCCTGTGATAAGGTTGCCGGACTACAGCCGCCCGGCCTGCCGCCGCACCTGAGCTGCACGGCACGCGCCACGGGACGGCAGGCAGCGGCCGCGACGCGCGCCGCCTGCTGATACAGGAGACCCGCCGCCATGCACCGTGCCGCCCATCCCGCTGCGCTTTCCGATGTTGCCCGCCAGGCTGCCCATGTCGACCCGGCCGATGCCGACCGCGCTGGCCTGATCGCCCGCGCGCATGCGCGTTCGGCCGGCTTCGGGCTGGATGTGCGCCATGCGCCCGGCTTCGATGCCGTCAGCCCGCGCGCGCTGGGTGAGCTGGTGGACGCCAGCCGCGACCTGTACCGCCATGCCTTGCCGGTGATGGAGACCCTGCACGCGCAGATCGCCAATACCGACAGCATGGTGCTGCTGACCGACAGCAGCGGAGTGATCCTGCACAGCCTGGGCGACGGCGAATTCGTCGCGCGGGCGCGGCGCGTGGCGCTGGCACCGGGGGTATCGTGGTCGGAGCCGAGCAAGGGCACCAATGCCATCGGCACCGCACTGGCCGAGGCCCGTCCCACCCTGATCCACGCCAGCGAGCATTTCCTCGAGTCCAACCACCAGCTGACCTGCTCCTGCGCCCCGATCGCCAGCCCGACCGGTGCCATCCTGGGCGCGCTCGATGTCAGCGGCGATCATCGCGGCTTCCACCGGCACACCATGGCGCTGGTGCGGATGTCGGCGCAGATGATCGAGAACCACCTGTTTGCGAACCACTTCCCGGACGCGCTGCTGGTGCGCTTCCATGCGCGGCCCGAGTTCGTCGGCACGCTGTTCGAGGGCATGGCGGCGTTCTCGCCCGACGGCGCCTTCCTGGCTGCCAACCGCAGCGGCCTGTTCCAGCTGGGGCTGGCCCCGCACGCGCTGGCGGCGGCCAGTTTTGCCGGGTTGTTCGGCCAGCCCGTGCGCGTGGCGATGCAGGTGCGCAGCGGCGCGGCGGGGTCGCTGCAGACGCTGACGCTGCCCAGCCGGGTGCAGGTGTTTGCCCGCATCGAATACCTGGCCGCGCCCATCGCGGTGCGCCAGCCCAGCGCCGAAGACCCGCTGCCGCCGGCACTGGCCGCGCTCGATACCGGCGACGCCGCCGTGGCCGCGGTGCTGCGCCGCGTGCGCAAGGTCAGCGGGCGCGATATCACCATCCTGGTCCAGGGCCGCACCGGCACCGGCAAGGAGTGGCTGGCGCGCGCCATCCACGCCGCCTCGCCGCGCGCCGGCGGGCCTTTCGTCGCGGTCAACTGCGCGGCCATCCCCGAATCGCTGATCGAGGCCGAACTGTTCGGCTATGAAGAAGGCGCCTTCACCGGCGCGCGTCGCCGCGGCAGCGAGGGCAAGGTCGTGCAGGCACACGGCGGCACGCTGTTCCTGGACGAGATCGGCGACATGCCGCTGGCACAGCAGGTGCGGCTGATGCGCGTGCTGCAGGAGCGCGCGGTCACCCCGTTGGGCAGCGCTCGCGCGCTGCCGGTCGATGTGCGCGTGGTCTGCGCCACCCACCGCGACCTGCGCGCGATGATTGCCGATGGCGCTTTCCGCGAAGACCTGTACTACCGCATCAATGCGCTGGCCGTGACCCTGCCGCCGCTATGCGAGCGCAGCGACCTGCCGCTGCTGGTCGATCGCATCCTGCAGCGGCAGTGCGAAGAAGCCGGCCTGCCGTCCCCGGTGCATGTCGACGCGCAGGTGCTGGCGCTGCTGCGCCGGCACCCGTGGCCGGGCAATATCCGGCAGCTTGCCAACGTGCTGCGCACCGCGGCGATCCTGGCCGAAGGGGAGGTGGAGATCGGGGTGGAACACCTGCCGGAAGGGTTTGAGCAGGAGTGCGGCGATGAGGCGGAGCGCTGTGACGCGGCGGCTGCCGTGCAGGCGCCGGCGCCATCAAAGTCCGCCCGCATGCGCGACTGGGAAGCAGGCCTGATCCGACAGGCGCTCGCCAGGCACGGCGGCAATGTCAGCCACGCGGCGCGTGAGCTGGGGGTGTCGCGCAATACGATCTATCGGAGGTTGAGGGAGGGGTTGGAAGGCGGCGAGGAAGCGGAGCGCTGAAGGACTTCCTATCCTGCTTGTTTGCTCCCTCTCCCGCTTGCGGGAGAGGGAGCACTCCGTCGGCAAGCAACTACCGACATCAGCAAGCAATCATCCTCACAACCCCGGCTGCGCCGCGAGCCACGCGGCCTCTTCATCGCTGAACAGCTCCGACCGGGTCAGGAACCGCTTCCCCGTCCGTCCCTCCAGCGAGAACATCCCGCCCGCACCCGGCACCACATCGATCACCAGCCGCGTGTGCTGCCAGTACTCGAACTGCGCCCGCGTCATGTAGAACTGCGCGCCGCTGATCTCGCCCAGGCAGACATCGGCTTGCCCCACCAGCAGTTCGCCGGCGGGGTAGCACATCGGCGCGCTGCCGTCGCAGCAGCCGCCGGACTGATGGAACATCAGCGGGCCATGCCGCGCGGCCAGTTCCGCGATCAGCGCGAGCGCGGCCGGGGTTGCCACCACGCGTGCGACCGGCGCGGTGGCGGGAGCGGACGTCGAGCCCGCCATGGTCAGAAGAACCCGAGCGCGTTGGGGCTGTAGCTCACCAGCAGGTTCTTGGTCTGCTGGTAGTGGTCGAGCATCATGCGATGGTTCTCGCGGCCGATGCCGGACTGCTTGTAGCCCCCGAATGCCGCATGCGCGGGGTAGGCGTGGTAGCAGTTGGTCCACACGCGCCCTGCCTGGATGCCGCGGCCCATGCGGAATGCGCGCGCCCCGTCGCGTGTCCAGACACCCGCGCCGAGCCCGTAGAGCGTGTCATTGGCGATGGCCAGCGCCTCTTCCTCATCCTTGAAGGTGGTCACCGATACCACCGGCCCGAAGATCTCTTCCTGGAAGATGCGCATCTTGTTGTGGCCGGCGAACACGGTCGGCTTGACGTAGTAGCCGCCCGCGAGATCGCCGTCCAGCACGTTGCGCTCGCCGCCGGTGAGGCACTGCGCGCCTTCCTTGCGGCCCAGGTCGATGTACGACAGGATCTTCTCCAGCTGTTCGGCGGACGCCTGCGCGCCGATCATGGTGCCGGTGTCGAGCGGATGGCCTTGGCGGATCGCGGCCACGCGCTTGAGCGCGCGCTCCATGAAGCGGTCGTAGATCGATTCCTGGATCAGTGCGCGCGACGGGCAGGTGCAGACCTCGCCCTGGTTCAGCGCGAACATGGCAAAGCCTTCCAGCGCCTTGTCGAAGAAGGCGTCGTCGGCGGCCAGCACATCCTCGAAGAAGATGTTGGGCGACTTGCCGCCCAGTTCCAGCGTCACCGGGATCAGGTTCTGCGACGCGTACTGCATGATCAGCCGGCCGGTGGTGGTCTCGCCGGTGAAGGCCACCTTGCTGATGCGGGGGCTCGATGCCAGCGGCTTGCCGGCTTCCAGGCCGAAGCCGTTGATCACATTGACCACGCCCGGCGGCAGCAGGTCGCCGATCACTTCCATCAGCACCAGGATCGAGGCCGGCGTCTGCTCCGCGGGCTTGAGCACCACGCAGTTGCCGGCGGCCAGCGCCGGCGCCAGCTTCCAGGTGGCCATCAGCAGCGGGAAGTTCCACGGGATGATCTGGCCGACCACGCCCAGCGGCTCATGGAAATGGTAGGCAATGGTGTCGGCGTCGATCTCGGAGATGCCGCCTTCCTGCGCACGGATGCAGCCGGCAAAGTAGCGGAAGTGGTCGACCGCCAGCGGCAGGTCGGCGGCGGTGGTTTCACGCACCGGCTTGCCGTTGTCGATGCTCTCGGCCACGGCCAGCAGCTTCAGGTTGGCCTCGATGCGGTCGGCGATGCGGTTCAGGATATTGGCGCGCTCGGTGGTCGAGGTGCGAGCCCACGCGGCCTTGGCGGCGTGCGCGGCGTCCAGCGCGGCGTCGACATCCTGCTGGCCGGAACGCGGCACGCGCGTGAACGGCTTGCCGGTGATCGGCGTGATCGATTCGAAGTACTCGCCGCCGGCGGGCGGCACCCAGGCGCCGCCGATGTAGTTCTCGTACTGCTGCTTGTAGGGGTTGCTGACGCCCAGCTGGGCGATTTCCGCCATGTTCATGTCTCGCTCCGTTCAGAGATTTCTGTGGTGTCGTCACGGCATTCCGGCCGTGCGCACGGCAGGCAGATCGCAAGAGCTGTGCCGGGGCGTGAATCGAACGAAAAAACGGGGAAAAGCGAGGGGCGAGTGCGCGTGGCACGGGTGGGAGATGTCACGCGCCGGCACGGCTGTGCCAGCGCGTGACACCGGGTGTTCCAGAATGGAACACCCGGGGCAGGGCTTCAGTGCCCGGAGCCTGCAGCGCGCAGCGCCTTGACCGCGGCGGGCGTCACGTCGGCCGGCTGGCCGCCCCAGGTGGCGCGCAGGTAGTTGGCCAGCTGCGCCAGTTCTTCGTCGCTCATGCGCGCGGCAAAGCCCGGCATGTCCTGCATGGCCTCCAGGCCGGGGAAGCGCTGCGCCTCGATGCCGTCGAGCATCGACACGATCAGGTTGCGCGCGTCGGTGTTGCGCACGGTCGAGTTGCCGGCCATCGATACCGCCACGTGCGGCTTGCCTTCGCCCTCGCGGCCGTGGCAACCGGCGCAGACCGCCACATAGTGGCGGCGGCCCGGCGCCAGTTGCGCGGCATCGGCGTTGACGGGCTTGACCGGCTGCGGTGCGGGCGGCTTGTCGCCCAGCAGGTAGGTCGTCATCGCCGCCAGGTCGCCCTGGTTCAGGTACTGGCTGCTCAGATGCACCACCGGGTACATCTCGCCGAAGGCCGAGCCTTGTGGCGCGATGCCAATGGCAAAGAACTGCTGCAGGTCGGCCGCGGTCCAGCCGCGTGCGGCCAGCCCGGCCGGGGTGATTTCCGGCGCGCCCACGCGTGCCAGCGCGGCGCCGGCCAGCGGCTTCGACAGGTCCAGCCGGCCGAACGCGGCGCGCGGCGTATGGCACTCGGCGCAATGGCCGAGCGCATTGGACAGGTAGCGGCCGCGCTGCCACGACTCGGAATTGCCGGCGGAGGCATCGGGCAGCTTGTCCTCCAGGAACAGCAGGTTCCAGCCCGCCAGCGCAAAGCGCAGGTTGTACGGGAACTGCAGGTCGTGCGGGCGGTTCGGCACCGCGGCCGGCTTCACCTGCATCAGGTAGGCATACATGGCATCGGTATCCGCGCGCGACAGCCCGCGGTACGAGGTGTACGGCATCGCCGGATAGAGGTGCTTGTCCGGGGTCTTGCCGTCATGCAGCGCGGTGTAGAAGTCGTCTGCGCTCCAGTTGCCGATGCCGTGGGTCTTGTCGGGCGTGATGTTGGTGCCGTAGAACTTGCCGAACGGCGAGGCCAGCTCAACGCCGCCGGCAAACGGCGCGCCCTGCGACGCGGTATGGCAGGCGGCGCAGTCGGCCGCGCGCACCAGGTAGCGGCCGCGCGCGATCTGTTCGGCGGGCGGCAGCTGGCCCTTGGGCGCCTGGTCGGCGGCAGGCGCGACGGCTTCGGTGTTGCCGCCACAACCGGCCACCAGCGTTGCGGCGGCCAGCGCGGCAAGGGCCGCGCGGGCGAAATTCAGGAAGGCGGGGCGCTGCATCACTTGGCGCTCCCGCTGTCCTTGACCAGTCCAGGCGTGCTGGTGATCACGTCCTTCACGGCCTCGAAGTAGCGCACATAGCCCGTGCAGCGGCAGATATGACCGTCCAGCGCGGTGGTGATGGTCTCGTCTACCTTGTCCTTCGCCACCGGCTTGCGCTTGAGCTGTTCCACCAGGATGGTGGCGCCGTTGACGAAGCCCGGCGTGCAATAGCCGCACTGGAAGCTGAAGTGGTCCAGGAACTTCTGCTGCACTGGCGTCAGCTCCACCACCTCGCCTTTCTCGTTGCGCTTGCCGTGGCCTTCCACGGTGCGCACCTTGCGGCCCTGGAACCAGTGCGCGCCGGTGATGCAGCTGCGCACTTCCTCGCTGGTGCCGTCGGCCTTGTCGTGGATCACCACGCAGGCATGGCAGATGCCCTGGCCGCAGCCCAGGCGCGAGCCGGTCAGGTCCAGGTATTCATGCAGGAAGTCGATCATCATCAGGCCTTCGGGCACGTCGAGCGGGCCGACCTCCTTGCCGTTGATGTTCAGGGAAAGCGGTTGGGTGGCGATGCTCATGCCAGTACCTCCTGGATCTTTTCGGCCGTGACCGGCAGGTCGGTGAAGCGGTGGCCGATGGCATGCGCGATGCCGTTGACGATGGCGCCCACCACCGGGATCATCACCACCTCGGCGATGCCCTTGGGCGGGTCGGTTTCAGAGACGGGCGGCAGCACCGTGCCGGTCTGGGTCCACACCGCCACGTCGCTGGCGCGCGGCAGGTGGTAGCGGTTGAAGTTCCAGGTGCCGTTGCCAGGGCCGTCCTCGTAGAGCGGCAGGGTTTCATGCAGCGCGTGGCCGATGCCCATGGCGATGCCCCCCTGCAGCTGGCCGGACACCAGTTGCGGCGACAGCTGCGTACCGCACTCCATGATGGAGTGGTGCGACAGCACCTCGACCTTGCCGCTGGCCTCATGCACCGACAGCTCGACCAAGGTGCCGACCGCGCTGTAGTACGTGACCGAGGCATTGTTGCGCTGGGTGGTCGCGACGTAGACCTTCTTTCGGTCGAGCACGTCGTAGCCGCCGCTGGTGCGCATGCGCGCCTTGCGCGCGCCGTCGGCGCCATCGCCGTAGCGTACCGACAGGCCATCCACCGGCAGCCGCGCGGCGTGCCCGCTGATGTCGAAATCGGCCTCGCTCCACTGCCAGCGGTTGAAGACGTGCACGGTGGCGCCGGTGACCAGGCCCATCTCATGCGCCTTGGCTGCCAGCTGCTCCAGCGGCAGCGCCTGCAGGCCGCCGGCGCTGAGCTTGCCCTCGACCCAGCGCGCGTCTTCCACGCGCACTACCAGCGAGGCCGCCTGGCCGCCGCCGATACCCTGGCTCCAGATCGCCATCGCCGCCGGCCACAGGCCGTGCATGAAGATCACGCGCGCGGCTTCGCGCGTGCTGTGGGTGAAGTAGTAGGCCGAGTTGGTGGCGCTGGCGGGCGAAGCGTACGACGGCGACCAGCGCGGGTTGGCGCACAGCCGGTCCTGCTCGGCCTGGCTCATCAGGTACGGGTCGCCCGAGGTCACCACCGGCAGGTCGGCCCAATCGGTGACCGAGGTACGCACCTCGGCCGCGGGCTTGCCCAGCCAGCGCGCCACCGCGGCGGCCTGCGAGGTCGACATGCCGGTGCCGATCTCGGCGCCGGAGTGGTGCAGCGCGATGCTGCCGTCGGCCTTCATCTCGACCCTGGCAAACGAAGCTTCGGCACCGGTGCCGAAGTCCTTCTGCACGCAGGCAAAGCCCACGCCGTAGCGGCGGCCGGGGTTGGCGGCTTCGTACTCCGCCTTCTTCTTCGCGCGGCCGGTCCACAACGGATGGACCTTCGCGGCTTCCAGCACTTCATCGACACGGATCGCGCCGGCCGGGATCGCGCCCTGCGTGTTCTTCATGCCCGAGCGCAAGGCGTTCTTCAGCCGGAACTCGATCGGGTCGAGCTTGAGCTGCTCGGCGAACTCGTCGACCATCATCTCGGTCGCGGCCATGCTCTGCAGCGTGCCGTAGCCGCGCGCTGAGCCTGCGTCGATGGCGCGCGAGGCGATTGCCACCGCGGTCAGGTCGTTCTTCGGGAAGTAGTAGATCGATTGCGCGGCGGTGGCGCCCACCATCGCCACCGAGGGCGAGAAGTTGGCGCGGCCGCCGCCGTTGGCCTCCAGGTCGCCCTGGAAGGCCTGGAACAGCCCGGTCTTGCGGTCCACCGCGATGCGGTAGCGCATCTTGAAGGCGTGGCGCTTGATCGAGGTCTGGAACTGCTCGTAGCGGTCGTTGGCCAGGCACACCGGCTTGCCCTCGGCATAGAGCGCCGTGACCAGGCCGTAGAACGGGAAGTTGTAGTGGTCCTTGGAGCCGTAGCCCACGGTGTAGCACGGGTGCAGGAACACCTGCTTCACCGGGAACGCGCCCTTGGCCTTCGCCAGCATCTCGGCCGCGCTCTCGGCGACCTCGATCGGGGACTGCGTCGGCACCACCAGGTGCAGCGCCTGCGCCGCGGCGTCGTACCAGCAGTTGGCGTTGTCGGGCTCCAGCGCCGCGGTATCGACCGACTGCGAGTTGTACTCACGCTCCAGCACCAGCCAGTCCTCGGGCGGCCTGGCCAGCTGCGCGCGGATCGCGTCGGCGTGGTACATGCCCTGTTCGCCGAGCTGGCCGTGGTCCTTGCCGTCCGGCCACACCGGCTGGTGCTTGCGCATCATGCTGGGGAACACCGGCGCGTTCTTCAGGCTGGAGAACACGTCGTCGTCATACGGCGTGGTGCCGCCCACGCGCACGAAGCGGAAGGTGCCCCACGGATCGCGTTCCAGCGCGCCGGTTTTGGCGCCGTAGCGGATCACGTCGTCGCGGAACTTGAGCTTGTCCTTGGCAAAGCGGAAGCGCGCGAAGTCGTGGTAGATCAGGATCGCCACCGCATGGCCCAGGTAGGCCGGAGTCTTGCCCGCGGGCAGCAGCATGTCTGCGCCGTAGAACGCGGGGAAGGCCACGCCGTCGCGGGCGAGGTCTTCCGCGGTGACCACGCGGTCAGGCATCAGGTCGTCGCCGAGCGCGGCGAGGTCGAAGCCCTCATAGGTGCGGTCGGCCTGCGTGGCGCGCAGGATGAAGGCGTGCGATTGCTGCTGCGGCCAGTGCGGCATGTCGCGCGAGCGGATATCGCGCGCGAACACCTTGGCGCCGGTGACCTTGGCAATGCCGTCGATGCGGAATTTCGGGACGCCGGCCTTGGGGTCCCACTGGACCGGGGTCAGGAGCTTGTCTTCGAACAATGCCGCGAAGGCTTTGCCGCCGATGGGTGCGATATAGACCGACACCCCGGCCACGACGCTGGCTTTCAGGAAAGTGCGCCGTGAAGGGTTGAAGCTGGGCATAAGGATTCCTCGGGAATGCGCTGCTACTGCAGCCGGCGCGCGACGTGTGGGATCAACGGGGATCGTGACAAGATGGCCGAAGCAGTGCCTGGCTGCATGCGGCGATGCCGCGTGCGTGGGCCTGGCTGCGTAGCCGTGGCGCCGGAGAGGGCTGGTGAGAGGTGGGGCAATGTCTTGTTATCTGTCGTGGCACGGCCTGGCGCGCTGACCGGGCGATTGTGCGTTGACGTCAGGGTATACCGCAAGTCGAGGTGTGGAATAGCGGTTATCAGCAGGGGTTGATACCCGCGGCCGCGCGGTTGTGCATTGCGTCATGGCGCGGGCCGGTGCCGCGAGCCATGCCTGGAGCCGTTATCTGCACGAAGAGACAGGCAGATCCATGCCGCGCGGGCGGCGGCAGGGATCGAAAGAATTCAGATCGCCGCCAGAATCATTCATATCCTGGCGTGCGGCCGGCCGTGCAAAGACCGGCCGGACAGGTGAAGGCGTCTAGCCCTGCCGCTGGCGCCGGCTGTCGGGCACGAAGTGCTGGAGCGAACCGTCGCCATAGGCGCGCTGCACTTCGGATATCACCACGTGATAGCCGTCATACCACTTGCGGTACTGGCGCTTGGCGTCCAGGTGCCGCGGGTGGGTGGCGAAGGCCTGCAGGGAGTCCTTGTCGCGCCAGTAGTAGCTGGCGTTGGACAACTGGCCATCCGGCGAACGCCAGGACTCGGCACCGACAAAGCCGGGTATGCCGGCGGCGATCTCGTCGATCAGGGCGCTAAGGCGGTGGAACTCGTCATCGGCCTGGCCGGGCCGGTAAATAAAGGCTGCGATATACATCAGGGGCTCTGCGTGGGAAAAGGCTTCAGGCCGGGCGTGAGGTCAGCACCAGCCGCAGCGCCAGCAGCACCAGCACGGCTGCCAGGCCGCGCGACTGCAATGTTGCCGCCTTGGGATGGCGTGACAGGAAGCGGCGCACGGTGCCGCCAGCCGCGCCGAGCAATGCGTGAAACACGGTGGCGATCACTGTCAGGACCAGGCCGAGCACGAGCAGCTGCCGGGCCACGCCGCCCTTGCCGGGATCCACGAACTGCGGCAGGAAGACCATGAAGAACAGCAGCGCCTTGGGATTGAGCAGGCTGTTGAGCATGGCGCGCACGAACACCGAGCGCAAGGAGGCCTGCGTCACCACTGCCTCTTTCAGCGCAAGCGGCTGCCGCAGCGCCTTGGCCGCCATCCACAGCAGATAGGCCGCGCCGGCATAGCGGATCAGGTCGAACGCCGGCGCCCACGCCATCACCAGGGCGGTGATCCCGGTGGCTGTCAGGACCGTGAGGATCAGGTCGGCCACGGCAATCCCCAGTGCCGTCGCAACGCCGCCCCGAAGGCCATAGGTGATGCCATGTGCCATCACGAAGGCCATGTTCGGGCCGGGTGACAGGAGCAGCAGCATCACTGCCGCGGCGAAGATCGACAGGGTGGTCAGGGCAATCATGTGCAGGAAATGGTTAGCGTTGACTAGGCATGCAGGCTATTCTTCTGGCCTGATACACGCAAAGCATTGTTCTAGATACAAAGCATGGCCCACGCGCGCTACAAGATCATTGTTGACGAGATTGCCGCGCGCATTCATCGCGGCGAACTGCCTCCGGGCACGCAACTGCCGACGGTGCGTGCGCTGATGAAGCAGTACGGCGTCGCGCTGGCGACAGCGGCACGCGTCTATGTCGAACTGGAGGCCGTCGGCCTGGTGGTCGGCGAGACCGGCCGGGGCACGTTCGTGCGCGATACCTCGCTGCCGCGCGGCCTGGGGCTGGAGCAGCATCCGGTGCGCGCCGGCGCGGTGGACCTGACTTTCAACTATCCGTCGCTGCCCGGGCAGGTTGAACTGTTGCGCGATGGCTTGCGCAGCATCGCGGCTTCGGGCGACCTTGACGCGTTGCTGCATTCCGCGCCGCAGGGCGGGCGCCCGCACGAACGGCAGGCCGTTGCCCGGCACCTGCGCAACCGCGGCATCCGGGTGCCGGGCAGCCAGGTGCTGATCGTCAACGGCGCGCAGCAGGGCCTGGCGGTGACGGTGATGGGGTTGCTCAATCCCGGCGACGTGGTGGCGGTTGACGCGCTGACGTACCCGGGCATGAAGGCGCTGGCGCAGTTGTACCGGCTCGACCTGGAGCCGTTGCCGGCGACCGCCGCGGGCCTGGACCTGGATCGCCTTGCCGCGCTCTGCAAGCGGCGTCCGGTGCGGGCGGTCTACACCATGCCGACCATGCACAATCCGCTGGGCTATGTCATGAACGAGGCGGACCGCGGCCGCCTTGCGGCCCTGGCGCAACGGCATGATCTGCTGATCATTGAAGATGGCGCCTACGCCTTCCTTGCCGAACCGGCGCCGAAACCGGTGTTCACCTTCGCGCCAGAGCGGACCGTCTACGTCTCGGGCTTGTCGAAAAGCGTGGCATCGGGACTGAGGATGGGGTTCGTCGCGGCGCCCGCGCCGCTGGTGCCGGCCCTGGAACGCGCCATTCGCGTGTCAACCTGGAACACGCCGTCGCTGACCGTGGCGCTCGGCTGCCTCTGGATCGAAGCCGGCATCGTCGATGACCTGGAAGATCGCAAGCGCAAGGACGCCCGGCGCAGGCAGAGCCTGGCGCGGCGCATCTTGCGCGGCTGCCGCGTCACGGCGCACCCGTCTTCATACTACCTGTGGCTTGAACTCGAGGAGGACCTGCGCGCCGACCAGGTCGTGGCCGCCCTGGAGCACGAGGGTGTGCTGGTGACGACGGCCGAGCCGTTCGCGGTCGGCGCGAGCGTGCCGCATGCGCTGCGGCTGGCGCTCGGGTCGATCTCGATGGATGCGCTGGAGCAGGCGTTGCGCAAGGTCCGGCGGGCGGCAGCCGGCTGAAGCGGCGGCAAAGGCTGCCCGTTCAGCGGAACACCAGCGTCCTGCCGCCGTTGCGCAGGACTCGATGTTCCGCATGCCATTTCACCGCCCGCGCCAGCGCCACGCATTCCACGTCGCGTCCGATGGCGGTCAGCTGCGCGGCGTCCATGGCATGGTCCACGCGCGCGACTTCCTGTTCGATGATGGGGCCTTCGTCGAGGTCGCCGGTCACATAGTGGGCCGTGGCGCCGATCAGCTTGACGCCGCGCTCATAGGCTTGCGCGTAGGGGCGCGCGCCCTTGAAGCTGGGCAGGAAGGAATGATGGATATTGATGGCGCGGCCCTCCAGGCGGCGGCACAGGTCGTCGGACAAGACCTGCATGTAACGGGCCAGGACCACCAGGTCTATACTGTAGTCGCAGACCAGATCCCACAGCCTCGCTTCCTGCGCGGCCTTGCCTTGCGGCGTGGCATTGAGCAGGGGCAGGTGATGGAACGGGATGTCGTAGCTCGCCGCAAGCTGGTAGAAGTCCTTGTGGTTGGAGACGATGGCCGGAATCTCGATGGGCAGCTGGCCAGTGCGGTAGCGGAACAGCAGGTCGTTCAGGCAGTGGCCGATCTTTGACACCATCAGCATCACGCGCGGCTTGCGCGCGGCGTCGTGCAGCGCCCAGTCCATCTCATGCGCGGCCGCCACGCCCGCCAGCGTGCTGCGCAGGGCGGCGAGCGCATCGCCGGCATCCTGGCCTTCTGGCAGCGGCCGCTGGAAGTGCACCCGCATGAAGAACCGTGCGCTGTCGCGATCGCCGAACTGCGCGGAATCGACGATATTGGCGCCGGCTTCCACCAGCAGCGCCGAGACGGCATGGACAATGCCGAGACGGTCGGGGCACGACAGCGTCAGGATGTAGCTGGCGGTTTCGGTCTGGACCACTGGCATGGGCACTCCGGTATCTGCTTGCATCATCAGGCCTTGGTCCGTTCGCTGGCCGGATCGTATGGCGCACGCAGGTGGATGCGTGCAGGCAGCAGTTCCCCGGCCAGGTCTACGTGATACTTGCCTGCCTCGATCCATGCCGCGTCGGCGGGACCATCGGCGCGTGCCAGAAGCCCCATGCCCACCGGACACCCAAGGGTGTGGCCGAACGCGGCCGATGTCACGAAGCCGGCGGGGCGCACGGTGCCGTCCGGGGCAGTGCGCAGGATCGCCTCGCCGCCCCAGAGCATGGCCTCGCTGGCACCGTCCAGCCTGACCACGGCAACGCGCCGCCGCACCTGCGCGGCACCGCCGGCAGCGCGCAGCTTCAGCAGCGCCTCGCGCCCGCGGAACGGGATGTCGGTGTTCAGCTTGCAGGCAAACGACAGTCCGGCCTCGAACGGATGGATGTCGGTGTTCAGTTCGCGGCTCCAGGCGCGGTAACCTTTCTCGATACGCAGCGATTCGATGGCGTAGTAGCCGGCGTTGACCAGTCCGAAGCGTTTCCCGGCCTCGTGCAAAGTGTCATAGACGCCGACGGCGAATTCCACCGGGACATACAGCTCCCAGCCCAGTTCGCCCACATAGGTCAGGCGCGTGGCGCGCACCGTGGCATAGCCGAGATCGATCTCTTTCGAGGTGCCGAACGGGAACGCCTGATTGGAGAAATCGGCGCGCGACACGCTCTGCAACAGCTCGCGCGAGCGCGGGCCCATCACCGCCAGCACAGCGTACTGCCCGGTGACATCGACGATCGCGCAGCGCTTGTCGGCGGGAATCAGGCGCTCGACATAGTTGAAGTCGCGCGTGGTCTGCGCCGAGCCGGTCACCAGCAGGTACTGGTCGTGCGCCAGCCGCGTCACGGTCAGGTCGGATTCATAGGTGCCGCGGTCGTTGAGCATGGCGGTGTACACGGTCTGCCCCGGCGGCACGGCCACGTCGTTGCTCATCACGTATTGCAGCACGGCCTCGGCATCGGCACCCTTGACGATGTACTTGGAGAACGAACTCATGTCGAACAGCGCCACCGCCTCGCGGCAGGCGCGGTGTTCCGCGCCGCTCCACGGCAGCCAGTTCTGCTGCCCGAACGAGTAGCGGATCTCGGGCGATTGTCCGGCAGGCGCGAAGAAGTTTGGCCGCTCCCAGCCCATCTTGCTGCCGAAATTGGCGCCGGCGGCGTGCAGGTGGGCATAGAGCGGCGAGCGGCGGAACGGCCGCGCCGTATCCAGTTCCCGGTTGGGCCATGGCATCGCGTAGTGCAGGCCCAGCGTTTCCCTGACGCGGTCGTGCAGCCAGCTTTGGTTGCCGTTGAAGCCGGCAAAGCGGCGGATATCGACCGGCCACAGGTCCATGGTCGGCTCGCCCGCGACGATCCATTCCGCCAGCGCCATGCCGGCGCCGCCGGCGGACGCGATCCCCATTGAGTTGAAGCCCGCGCCCACGTAGAAATTGCGCAGCTCGGGCGCTTCGCCGAGGATGAAGTTGTTGTCCGGCGTGAACGACTCGGGTCCGTTGTAGAACTGCTTGACCTGCGCCGACTCCAGTGCCGGAACGCGGATCAGCGCGTTCTCCATCAGGATCTCGAACTGGTCCCAGTCATCAGGCAGCAACTGGAACTCGAACGGCTCAGGAATGCCCTGCATGCCCCACGGCTTGGCATTGGGCTCGAAGCCGCCCATCACCAGCCCGCCCACTTCTTCCTTGAAGTAGATGAAGCCGTCCGGGTCGCGCATCACCGGCAGGTCAGGGTGCACGCCGGCAATGCGCTCGGTGACGATGTAATAGTGCTCGGCCGAGTGCAGCGGCACGGTCACGCCGCACATCTGGCCGACCTGGCGCGCCCACTGGCCGGCGCAATTGACGACGATCTCCGCCTCGATGCGGCCTTCGTCGCCGGCCTTGTTGCGCCAGCTCACGCCGGTGGCGCGGCCATCGCGGGTATGGATCGCGGTGATCTTCGTATCCTGCGCGATGACCGCGCCGCGGCTGCGCGCGCCGCGCGCCAGCGCCTGGGTCAGGTCGGTCGGGTTGGCCTTGCCGTCGCCCGGCAGCCAGACCGCCCCAAGCAGGTCGTCGGTGCGCATCACCGGCCACAGTTCGCCGGCCTGGGCGGGCGAGATCACCTCGCAATCCACGCCATAGGCCCGCGCCACCGCCGCGGTGCGGCGCAGTTGCGTCATGCGTTCCGCGGTGCGCGCGACCGACAGCGAGCCGCATTGCTTCCAGCCGGTGCCGAGGCCCGTTTCCGCTTCCAGTTCGCTGTACAGCTGGGTGGAGTAGCGGATCAGTTTCGTCATGCTTTCCTGCGAGCGCAGTTGCCCGACCAGCCCGGCCGCGTGCCATGTGGTGCCGCAGGACAGTTGTCCCTGTTCCAGCAGGACCACATCCTTCCAGCCGAGCTTGGTCAGGTGATAGGCGACGCTGCAACCGATGATGCCGCCGCCGATGATGACGACGCGGGAGTGGGAAGGGATGACAGGGGACATGGCGGGAAAACCTCGGCAGGGAAGTGGTTGGCGTTGCCTGCCATGTTATGCAAAAAAACGCCAACAAACAACACAAAATGCAACATGCATCGACGGATCAGCGCGCCAGTTGCAGTGTCAGGATCCCCGCCAGGACCAGCGCGGTCGCAATCAGCCGCCGCCGGTCGAAGGGCTCGCGCAGCAGGAAGTGGCCCAGCAGCGCGGCAAAGATCACGCTCGATTCACGCAGCGCCGCCAGCTTGGTCACTGGCGCCATGGTCATGGCCCACAGCATCAGCGCATACGAGCCCACCCGGTTGATGCCGCCGATCCACGCGCGCTTCCATTCCGTGCGCATCAGCGTGACCAGCGCGGTGCCGCGCCGGCTGAAGGCGTAGGTCGGCATGAAGATGTGCGACATCGCCTGCAGCCAGACGATATAGGTGAAGACCTCGCCGTAGCGCTTGACCGCGGTGCCGTCGATCACGGTACCGGCCGCCAGGCAGGCCCCGGCCAGCAGCGCAAAGCCGAGCAGGTCGGGCGATTGCCGGCGCCAGCGCACCAGGCTGACCAGCCCGCAACAGATCAGCGCGATGCCGGCATAGCCGCCTGGCCCCAGCCGTTCGCTGCCGGTCAGCAACAGCAGGATCGCCACCATCATCGGCGCCGAGCCGCGCATCAGCGGATAGGCCTGGCTGAAGTCGCCACGGTTGTAGGCGGCCACCAGCGACAGCTTGTAGCCGACTTCCAGCGCCACCGTGGCGAGCAGGAAGGGCCACACCTGCGGCGCGGGCAGCGGCACCAGGAACAGGAAGGGCAGCGCCACCAGCAGGCAGAAGGTGTCGATCAGCGCCATCGACGACAAGCGGTCGCCACCGATCTTGACGATGGCATTCCACGACGCGTGCATCAGCGCGGACAGCATCACGGCGGCAAAGGCGAGGCCGTGAAAGTCTGGGGGGAGGGGCATGAAGGAGGGGTTGTTCTTGCGGATTTCTGATGGGTTTGCAAGCCCGCTTGTCTGCACCCCTCTCCCGCCTGCGGGAGAGGGGTGCCTGTTGCCAGGCGCTGGAGGAAGGTGGCTTAAGCCGCTTCCGCCAGCGGCGCCTGCGCCTTGATCCCCATCTCGCGCAGCACCTCGCCAATCGCCGTCACCACATTGCGCATCTCGTTGTCATCGATCGCACCAATGCACCCGACGCGGAAGGTCTCCATCTGCGTCAGCTTTCCCGGATACAGGATGTAGCCGCGCTCGCGCACCCTGGCGTAGAAGGTCTTGAAGTCATAGCGCGCGTCGGCCGGCGCATGGAAGGTGACGATGATCGGCGCCTGCACCGCCGCCGGCAGGAAGGCGCGGAAGCCGAGCGCGGCCATGCCCTGCACCAGCGTGTCGCAGTTCCTGCGGTAGCGCGCGCCGCGCACCGGCTGGCCGCCTTCTTCCAGGAACTGGTCGAGCGCGGTGCGGAAGGCCGCCACCACATGCGTGGGCGGCGTGAAGCGCCACTGCGTGGTCTTCTGCATGTAGACGTACTGGTCGTACAGGTCCAGCGCCAGCGAGTGGCTGTTGCCCTGGCTGGCTTCCAGCACGTCTTTCCTGACTAGCACGAAGCCCATGCCCGGCACGCCCTCGATGCACTTGCCGGTGGCGGCCACCAGCGCGTCGAACGGCATGGTGCGGGCGTCGATCTCGATCGCGCCGAACGAGCTCATCGCGTCGACGATCAGCCCCTTGCCCAGCCGCTGGCACAGCGCGGCGATTTCCTGCAGCGGGTTGAGCACGCCGGCGCCGGTCTCGCAGTGCACCTGCGCCACGTGCGTGATCGACGGGTCGCGCCGGATGGCCTCTTCGATCAGCGCGGCGGTGGCGGGCTGGTCTTCGGGGATCGGCAGTTCCACGCTGGCGCGGCCCAGCACCTTGCAGATCTTGAGGATGCGCTGGCAGTAGGCGCCGTTCTGCGGCACCAGCACCTTGCCGTCGCGCGGCACCACGTTGGCGATGGCGGCTTCCACCGAGAAGGTGCCGCTGCCCTGCATCGGCACGCACATATGGGTGCCTTCGCCGTGGACGATGCGCACCAGGTCGTCGCACAGGCTGCGCGTGATGGCGTTGAAGGCGGCGTCCCACGAGCCCCAGTCGCGCAGCATGGCCTGCTTGGTGGCGAGCGAGGTGGTCAGGGGGCCGGGGGTCAGAAGGATCGGGTCGTTGCCGCGAATCATGGTGAGCTCCTGATTGGGAAGGAGTGGATACAAGGGAATGTCAGTCGTTGCCCTGGCGCCAGGCCTGGGTCTTGCGATCGAGCACGCGTTGCAGCAGGTAATAGAGCAGGCAGGCGAAGGCCGAGGTCAGCACCACCAGCGTCGCCATTGCCGCCGCGGGGCCGATGTCGCCGGATTCATCCAGGTTGACGATCTCGACCGAGGCCAGCTTGGTGTCGGCGCCGTACAGGAACACCACCGCCGAGACCGTGGTCATCGCATTGATGAACAGGTAGCGCGAGATCTCCAGGATGGCGGGCAGGCAGGCCGGCACCGTGACCTTGAAGAAGGTCTTGTAGAAGGGCACCTTGAGCGAGGCGGACACGGCCTCGAACTCGCTGTCGAGCTGCTTGAGCGCGGTCACGGCGGTCAGGTGGCACGACGCGTAATAGTGGACGATGGTCACCAGCACCAGGATCCCCAGCGTCTGGTACAGCCCGTGCATCGGGTTGGCCTGCGGCACGAAGAAGAAGATGTAGCCCAGGCCCAGCACCAGCCCGGGCACGCCCATCGGCAGCACCGCCATCAGCCGCACGAAGCTGCGCAGCCAGTCCATGCCGCGGGTCTTCTCCAGCAGGTAGGCGGTGGTGAAGATGAACACCGGCCCGATCACCGCGGCCAGTCCCGCCATGCGCAGGCTGTTCAGGTAGGAATCGACCACGCCGCCCTCGACCAGCCCCACCCGGTAGTGGTTCAGCGACAGCGAGAAGTTGTACGGCCACAGCTTGACGAAGGACGCGTAGATCGCCATGCCCATCACCGCCAGCATCAGCGCTGCCATCAGCCAGCAGAACACCGCCATGGCCAGGTCGAAGCGGCGGCTGCGGCGCGGCACGTAGGGCACCGAGCGTGCCGACATCAGCGCCATCTGGCGCCGTTGCACGCGCGCATCGACATAGTAGGTGACGGCCACCGGCACCAGCAGCATCAGCGACACCACCGCGCCCTGCGAGAAGTCCTGCATGCCGATCACCAGCTTGTAGATGTCGGTGGCCAGCATATGGAAGTTGCCGCCGATCACCTTGGGGATGCCGAAGTCCGAGATCGCATAGGTGAACACCACCATGGCCGCGCTGACCAGGCCGTAGCGCGCGCCCGGCACGGTGATGGTGAAGAACTTGCGCACGGTCGAGGTGCCCAGCGCATCGGCCGCCTCGTACAGCCGCGCGTCGGTCAGCGACAGCGCGGTGATCAGGATCATCAGCGCATGCGGGAAGGTGGCGAACACCAGCGAGGCCACGATGCCCAGCGGCCCGTAGATCTGCGTGCTGCCCATCCACGGCTTGAACAGCCCCTGGTTGCCGAACCAGAAGATGAAGGAGATCGCCGCCAGCAGCGATGGCGCCAGCAGCGGGATCAGCGCCAGGTTGCGCAGCAGGCCCTTGCAGGCGATGCGGCTGCGCGTCAGCGCATAGGCAAAGCTGAATGCCAGCGGCACGGTGATGCAGGTGGCCAGGGCAGAGACCCACAGGCTGTTCCACACCGAACGCAGCAGCGCGGGCGACTCGAGGTACGCGCGGAAGTGCGCGATGCCGGCCAGGCTGCCGTCGCGGTTCTGCACGCTCTTGGCCAGGATCATCACGATCGGCGCCAGCACGAAGCAGGCGAGCGCCAGCGCGGCCAGCGCCAGCAGCACGTGGGCGAGGCGGTCGGTCCAGTGCGCGCGCACGGCGGTGGCGACCAGGGCCGGCGGCGCGGGCTGCGCGCCGGGGTTGGCAGGCCCGGCCGGCGCGCTGGTGGCGGTGGCGGGGACGGTATCGGTGGCCGGCATGGTGGCAGACGTATTGGCCGGCGCCGCAGTGAGGCTCATGCGCATGCGTGGCGGAAAATGCGGATACGGTCAGCGGGAATGGCCAGGCGCAGCAGGTCGCCGGTGTTCGGGCGCAGCTCGTGCAGGTCATTGAGGGAGAGGTCGGCGTACAGGGCGCCGGACGCTGCGTCAGGCAGGCGCAGCGTCAGCCGCGAGAACGCACCGAGGAACTCGATCTTGTCCACGGTGGCCTCCAGCACGTTGGGGCCATGCTGTTCGATGCCGCGCACGCAGACGTCTTCGGGGCGGAAGAACACCTGCACGTCCTCGTCGGCGCAACAGCCCGGGGGCGCGGCGCAGCGCATGCGCACGCCACCCAGCTGCAGTTCGCCGTCGCCGCAGACGCGCGCGCCCAGCATATTGGTCTTGCCGACGAAGTCCGCGGCGAACGGCGTGGCCGGGCGCTGGTAGATCTGCGCCGGCGTGCCCACCTGCTCGATCGCGCCCTGGTTCATCACCACGATGCGGTCGGCCATCGACAATGCCTCTTCCTGGTCGTGCGTGACCAGGATGGTGGTGATGTTCAGCCGCTGCTGCAGCGCGCGGATCTCGCTGCGCAGCCGCACCCGCACGCGGGCATCGAGCGCGGACAGCGGCTCATCCAGCAACAGCAGGCCGGGCGAGGTGGCCAGCGCGCGTGCAATCGCCACGCGCTGCTGCTGGCCGCCGGACAGCTGCGCCGGGTACTGGTTGCCGCGCTCGGGCAGCCCCACCAGCGTCAGCAGCTCATCCACGCGGGCGCGGCGCTGGTCGCGCGGCATGCGGCGGTTGACCAGGCCGTAGGCCACGTTGTCCGCCACCGTCAGGTTGGGGAACAGCGCGTAGGACTGGAACACGATGCCGTAGTCGCGCTCCATCGGCGGCAGCGTGGAGATGTCGCGCCCGCCCTGGTGGATGGTGCCGGCGCTCTGCGATTCCAGCCCGGCGATGATGCGCAGCAGCGTGGTCTTGCCGCAGCCCGACGGGCCCAGGAAGCACAGCAGCTCGCCCTGGCGCACGTCCAGGTCGATGTTGTGGAGTGCCACGAAGGCGCCGCTGCTGCCGCCGAAGCGCTTGTGGATGCCTTTCAGGCTGAGGTAGGTCTCGGCCGTGGATGGGGAGGTCTGCATGGCGTGGGGCCCGGTGTGTTCTGTTGGGAGACCCGGCGTCCTCTGCCCCAGGTGGGGCGAGGGCGCAGGTACACGACGGCGCTCAGGCGCTCAGGGCTGCTTCTCCGACTTGCTGGCATAGCGCTTCTGCCACTCGGCCAGCACGCGCTCGCGGTTCTTGGCGATATGGCTGAAATCGTTCTTGACCAGCATCTGCTCGTAGTTGGCCGGGATGGTCTCGATCTTCCTCGCCACGCCCGGATAGGCGACGATGGCCCAGTCCCTGGCAAACAGCTGGTTGGCCTCCTTGCTGGCCAGCCAGTCCATATAGCGCTGCGCGGCCTCCATTTTCTTGGTGCCCTTGACGATGCCGGCAGCCTCGATGTCGTAGCCCAGGCCTTCCTTGGGGAAGATCATCTCGATCGGCGCGCCCGAGGCCAGCGTCTTGTGCGCGCGCAGCTCGAACGAGATGCCGATCGGAAACTCACCCGAGCCGGCCTGCTTGCATGGCTTGGAGCCCGAATGGGTGTACTGGGCGATGTTCTCGTGCAGTGCATCCATGTACTTCCAGCCATCCTGCTCGCCATAGAGCTGCAGCCAGGCGGTCACGTCCAGGAAGCCGGTGCCGGAGGAGGCCGGGTTGGGCATCACGATGGTGCCCTTGTAGACGGGCTTGGCCAGGTCCTTCCAGGTCTCGGGGCGCGGCAGGTTGCGCTTCTTGGCTTCGATGGTGTTGAAGCAGATGGTTGCGCCCCAGACGTCCAGCCCCACCCAGGACGGCGGCGTGGCCTTGTCGCTGTAGTCGCGCGTCAGTTTCTCGAAGCCCTTGGGCGAGTAGGGCGCCAGCATCCCTTCCTGCTTGAGCAGTTCCAGGCTCGACGCAGCCAGCCCGGCGATCACGTCGGCCTGCGGGTTGCCTTTTTCAGCGAGCGCCTTGGCGGTGATGACGCCGGTGGAGTCGCGCACGTACTTCAGTTCGATATCGGGCGCCACCTTGGCAAAGCCCTCGGCGTACGGCTTGAGGGTCTCGATCTCCCACGCCGTGTAGACGGTGAGAGTGGTTTTCTGGGCCAGCGCCGTACCGGAGGCGGCTAGCGCAAGCAGGGCGGCGGCGGTGCGCAGGGTGGATGTGAAGGACGGTTGCATGGGGACTCCTTCTGGCATTGTAGGTGGAGATATGTGTCGATTTGGTGAATATGTTGCAATGCCACGAGGCGTGCTGCACAACATTGAAACACCGATAAACCCTTGTGATACAACACTTGCAAGGCATATGCCTGGCTTTCAGCGCTCTGTTATTTACCCTGCGCGCTGTACCGATGCCTTGATTGTTGACAATATACAAACCGCTTGCTTTAATGGCAATAAGGATTTTCGATACTGCTTAATCCGTCACAAACGGGGAGTTTTCATGTCACGCCAAGCGCCGCTGGCGAGCGAAATCACCATCCTGCAGAGCCAGTCCCTGACCACCCTGGTGCAGCGTGAACTGGAACTGCGGATCATGTCGGGCGACCTGCCACCTGGCGCCAAGCTCAATGAGATCGAGGTGGCGGGGCAGCTGAACGTGTCGCGCGGACCGGTGCGGGAAGCCTTCCGGGCGCTGGAGCAGGCCGGCCTGCTGCGCACCGAGAAGAACCGCGGCGTGTTCGTGCGCGCCATTTCGGTGGAGGAAGCCGATGAGATCTATGAACTGCGCGCGGTGCTCGATGAATTCATCGGCCGGCAACTGGCCGCCCGCGTCACGCCCGAGAGCCTGCGCGAACTGCGCGCCCTAGTGGAGGCGCTGGACGCGGCCAGCCAGGCGCGCGATGTCGACGAATACACGCGGCTGAACCTGGCGTTCCACGACCGCATGGTCGAACTGGCCGGCAACCGCAAGCTGCTGGACACCTACCGGCGCCTGGTCAAGGAGCTGACGCTGTTCCGCCGCGAGGCGCTGTCCGGCAGCCACGCCGCCATGCCCGATTCCACCCGCGAGCACCGCGCCATCGTCTCGGCGATTGCCGCGCGCGACGGCGAACTGGCCGCGCGCCTGATGCGCGAGCACGTGGAGCGTGGCCGCGCCCGCATGCATGCCGCCGTGGACCCGGCCAGCGCCGACAGGGGTGCTGCCGCCTGAATCCGACTGAATTTACTGAAGCTGACGACCCCGATCGCGCCTACGCACAGGAACCCACCATGCCCGACACCAATACCCGCACCCTTACCGTCAACCAGCGCACCTACCGCTGGATGCAGCAGCCCGTCGTGGTGGTCTGCGTCGACGGCTGCGAGTTCGACTACCTGGAAGCCGCCGCCGCCAGCGGCCGCGCGCCCTACCTGAAGCGGCTGCTGGAAGCCGGCTCTGCCTTCCGCGGCGCCTGCGTGGTGCCCACCTTCACCAACCCCAACAACCTGTCCATCGTCTGCGGCGCGCCGCCGGCGGTGCACGGCATCTGCGGCAACTACTTCTTTGACCGCAGCGCCAACGGCGGGCGCGGCGAGGAAGTGATGATGAACGACCCCAAGTACCTGCGCGCCGGCACCATCCTGGCCGCGTTTGCCGATGCCGGCGCCAGCGTCGCCGTGGTGACCGCCAAGGACAAGCTGCGCCGCTTGCTGGGCCATGGCATGCAGGGCATCTGCTTCTCGTCGGAGAAGGCCGACCAGGCCACGGTGGAAGAGAACGGCATCGACGGCGTGGTCGAGCTGGTCGGCATGCCGGTTCCCGACGTGTACAGCGCGGAGCTGTCTGAGTTTGTCTTCGCCGCCGGCGTGCGCCTGATGGAAACGCGCCGCCCGGACCTGATGTACCTGTCCACCACCGACTATATCCAGCACAAGTTCGCACCCGGCTCGGACGGCGCCAACGCCTTCTACGCCATGATGGACAAGTACCTGGCGCGGCTGGACGAACTGGGCTGTGTGGTCGCGCTGACCGCCGACCACGGCATGAACGCCAAGCACGACGACGCCACCAAGGCGCCCAACGTGATCTACCTGCAGGACCACCTGGACGCATGGCTGGGCCGCGGCGTGGAAGACGGCGGCGCGCGCGTGATCCTGCCGATCACCGACCCCTACGTGGTCCACCACGGTGCGCTCGGGTCCTACGCCACCATCTATCTGCCCGACGATGCGGACCCGGCCGCGATCCAGGCCCGGCTGTCCGACCTGCAGGGCGTGGAAAGCGTGCTGACCAACGCCGAGGCCTGCGCGCGCTTCGAACTGCCGCCCGACCGCGTCGGCGACCTGGTGGTGACCAGCGACAAGCATGTGGTGCTGGGCACCAGCCACAGCCGCCACGACCTGTCCGGGCTGGACGCGCCGCTGCGCTCGCACGGCGGCGTGTCGGAGCAGACCGTGCCGCTGGTATTCAATCGCGCCACGGCCGGTATCCCCGGCAAGGCCCAGCTGCGCAACTTCGACATCTTCGATGTCGCGCTGAACCATCTGCACTGAGTGCATCGAGCCGTACCGAACCGTGTTGACCGGAGGAGACTTATGAACGCCCCCCAATTCCCCGCTGGCGCCGTCAGCCCCCATTTCCGCGCCGAGGCCCTGCGCATCGACGGCCAGAAGATCGTGCGCGAGCGCGTGATCGAAGTGTGCAACCCGTATGACGGCACGCTGGTCGGCACCGTGCCCAAGGCCACGCTTGACGATGTGCGCCGTGCCTTCGAAGTTGGCCAGGCCTACCGCTCCACGCTGACGCGCTATGAGCGCGCCGCCATCCTGAACCGCGCCGCCGCGCTGCTGCGCGAACGCACTGAGGAGGCATCGGACCTGATCACGCTGGAATCCGGCCTGTCCAAGAAGGATTCGCTGTATGAGATCGGCCGCGTCGCCGACGTGCTTGGCTTTGCCGCCACCGAGGCGCTGCGCGACGATGGCCAGCTGTTCTCGTGCGACCTGACCCCCCACGGCAAGAAGCGCCGCGTGATGACCCAGCGCGAGCCGCTGCTGGGCGTGATCTGCGCCATCACGCCGTTCAACCACCCGATGAACCAGGTGGCGCACAAGGTGGCGCCGTCGATCGCCACCAACAACCGCATGGTGCTCAAGCCGTCGGAAAAGGTGCCGTTGTCGGCGTTCTACCTGGCCGACCTGCTGTATGAAGCCGGCCTGCCGCCGCAGATGCTGCAGGTGATCACCGGCGACCCGCGCGAGATCGCCGACGAGCTGATCACGCACCCCGCCGTGGACCTGGTGACCTTTACCGGCGGCGTGGCGATCGGCAAGTACATTGCCAGCAAGGCCGGCTACAAGCGCGTGGTGCTGGAGCTGGGCGGCAACGACCCGCTGATCGTGCTGGACGACGCCGACCTGGACCGCGCCTCGGACCTGGCGGTGCAGGGCTCGTACAAGAACTCCGGCCAGCGCTGCACCGCGGTCAAGCGCATGCTGGTGCATGAAGCCGTGGCCGCGCGCTTTACCGAACTGGTGGTGGAGAAGACCCGCGCGTGGAAATACGGCGACCCGATGGACCGCGGCGTGGACATGGGCACCGTGATCGACGAGCAGGCCGCGCAGCTGTTCGAGGCCCGCGTCAATGAGGCAGTGGCGCAGGGTGCGCGGCTGCTGGTAGGCAACCAGCGCAACGGCGCCAGCTATTCGCCGACGGTGCTGGACCGCGTGGACCCGTCGATGACCGTGGTGCGCGAAGAAACCTTCGGGCCGGTTTCGCCCATCATCACCTTCCGCGACGTGGACGATGCCATCCGGATTTCCAATGGCACCGCGTTCGGGCTGTCGTCCGGGGTCTGCACCAACCGCATCGAGGATTTCACCAGGATCGCCAATTCGCTGCATGTGGGCACGGTCAACCTGTGGGAAGTGCCGGGCTACCGCATCGAGCTGACGCCGTTCGGCGGCATCAAGGACTCGGGGCTGGGGTACAAGGAGGGGGTGCAGGAGGCGGCCAAGAGTTTCACCAACCTGAAGACGGTCACGCTGCCCTGGGCGTGAGGGTGCTGAAGTACTTGGGGAGCTTGAGCTTGCCGCTGGTTGGCTCCCTCTCCCGCTTGCGGGAGAGGGGGCGCGCTGTCGGTCGGGGGCGGGCCCATGGTCCTTGGCAAACCACAGCAGCCGCTGCGCTAGAATCAGCCCCCAATACCTGACGCTCCCGGAGTCACCGTGCTCGCCGAACAACGGCAGAAATACATCCTCGACCAGCTGTCCGCCACCGGCGCGCTGGCCATCAGCGAACTGGTGACCGAGCTCGACGTCTCGCGCGAGACCATCCGGCGCGACCTGAACGCGCTGGCCGCGCGTGGCCTGCTGGTGCTGACCCACGGCGGCGCGCTGGCCTCGGACCGCACCGAGCCAGATACCCAGACCCGCGCCGCAGTCAATGCGGAAGGCAAGCGCGCCATCGGCGTGCGCGCGGCGGAGCTGGTGCGCGACGGCGCCTCGCTGATCCTGGATTACGGCACCACTACCCACGCGGTGGCGCAGGCGCTGCATGGCCACCACAACCTGCTGGTCTACACCAACGACCTTGCCATCGCCCAGCTGCTGGGCCGGCGCAACGGCAACCGGGTGATCGTGCTGGGCGGGGAGCTGCAGGACAACGAAGACGCCACGCACGGCTGGGACACCATTGAACAGCTGTCGCGCTACCACACCGACTTTGCCTTTGTCGGCATCGGCGGCGTCACGCCGCGCGGCGAGATCTGCGACTTCTCCCGCGCCGCGGCGGAGCTGCGCAGCCGCATGCTGCTGGCCGCCGACGTGGCCTGCGTGGTCGCCGACCACACCAAGTTCGGCCGCAATACCGGGGTCAACATCAAGCATGGGGAGCAGGCCGCCTGGCTGATCACGGACATGGCGCCGGAGCCGGAACTGGCCGCGGCGCTCAAGGAGCGGGGCGCCAGGCTGCTCATCGCCTGAAGGCCGGGGAACCCACTCGCTGGACACAACGCTGTCCGCTGATCGCACGGAAATCCCGCCACATGCACTAAAATGCGGCTTTCACGCCGCTGTCACAGGTGTTTTGACTGTCATGTGCCCCACGCTGGTGCTAAAGTGCTGCGTTGTCCGACAGGCACGGCCCGCCGTGAATGTGCGGACAACCGGAGGCCACCCACCTTCCATCGGCGCAACGCCCGACGGCACCACAGACCGGCACCAAGCCGGCAAGGCTGCCGGATCCAGCCACTCCAGCACAGCAAGAGACATCCGTGAATTCTCCCTCCCTTGACGCATTCCTGGCGGGGGTTGCCCGCCGCGACCCCAATCAACCTGAATTCCTCCAGGCCGTGAAGGAAGTGATGATGACGCTCTGGCCCTTTGTCGAGCGCAATCCGCGCTACGCCGACCAGGCCCTGCTCGAGCGGCTGGTGGAGCCCGAGCGCGTGATCCAGTTCCGCGTGGCCTGGACCGACGACCAGAACCGCGTGCAGGTCAACCGCGCCTTCCGCGTGCAGCACAGCTCGGCGATCGGCCCGTTCAAGGGCGGCATGCGCTTCCACCCGACCGTGAACCTGTCGGTGCTGAAGTTCCTGGGCTTCGAGCAGACCTTCAAGAACGCGCTGACCACGCTGCCCATGGGCGGCGGCAAGGGCGGCTCGGACTTTGATCCCAAGGGCAAGTCCGATGGCGAAGTGATGCGCTTCTGCCAGGCGCTGGTGACCGAGCTGTACCGCCACCTGGGCCCGGATACCGACATCCCGGCCGGCGACATCGGCGTGGGTGCGCGCGAAGTCGGCTTTATGGCCGGCATGATGAAGAAGCTGTCGAACCAGTCCGCCTGCGTCTTTACCGGCAAGGGCCTGGCCTACGGCGGCAGCCTGATGCGCCCGGAAGCGACCGGCTACGGCACGGTCTACTTTGCCCAGGAGATGCTGCACCGTCGCGGGCGCGCTTTTGACGGCCTGCGCGTGCTGATCTCGGGCTCGGGCAACGTGGCCCAGTACGCGGCCGAGAAGGCGATCGAGCTGGGCGCCACGGTGCTGACGCTGTCCGATTCCGGCGGCGTGCTGCATTACCCGCAGGGCATGACCACCGAGCAGCTGGCCGAAGTGATGGCCTTCAAGAATGAAGAGCGCGGCCGCCTGTCTGACTTTGCCGCCCGCCACGGCATGACCTTCGAAGCCGGCCGCACCCCGTGGCACGTGCCCGCCGACGTGGCGCTGCCGTGCGCCACCCAGAACGAGCTGGACGGCAACGACGCGGAGACCCTGCTCGGCAATGGCGTGATCTGCGTGGCCGAAGGCGCCAACATGCCGTCGACGCTGGAAGCCGTGGACCGCTTTGTCGATGCGAAGATCCTCTACGCCCCGGGCAAGGCCAGCAATGCCGGCGGCGTTGCCACTTCCGGCCTGGAAATGTCGCAGAACGCCATGCGCCTGTCCTGGCACCATGCCGAGGTCGACGAGAAGCTGCACGCGATCATGAAGGACATCCACCAGAACTGCATCCACCACGGGCAGAAGGCGGATGGCTATATCAACTACGTGGAAGGCGCGAACATCGCCGGCTTCGTCAAGGTGGCCGACGCCATGCTGGCGCAAGGCGTGATCTGACCTGAAGTTCCGGCCGGCGCAATGCCGGCCGTTGCCGGGCGGGTGCACGCACGCACCCGTCTGGCGCATCTCCCCCCGATTCCCCCCAGGCAGTAGTACCCACCCCGCAGCGCTGGGCAGCGCCCTCACGCCCGCCATTTCCCGCCACGGCCCGCCGCCCGACTGCATCTTCCGATTATTCGCAAATCGCGAACACTGTCCTCGGACTTTGCTCCGTAGTCAGTGCACGGCGCCTTGCCTACTATGCACGCACACCAGACGAATGCTACTGGTGAACGAATGCAGCGGTAGCGGCCACTAACTTCTTAGCCTATCCAGGCGCCCCCTGACCGGAGATCATCATGACGAACCCCAAGCTCGAAGTCCTGACCCCGCAAAACAGCCAGCTGATCTTTATCGACCACCAGCCGCAGATGGCCTTCGGGGTGCAGTCGATGGACCGCCAGGCCTTGAAGAACAACACCGTCGGCCTGGCCAAGGCGGCGAAGATCTTCAATATCCCGACCACCATCACCACGGTGGAAACGGAGTCGTTCTCGGGCTTCACCTACCCGGAACTGCTGGATGTGTTCCCGGACCACAAGCTGCTGGAACGCACCTCGATGAATTCCTGGGACGACCAGAAGGTGCGTGACGCCCTCAAGGCCAACGGCCGCAAGAAGGTGGTGGTGTCCGGCCTGTGGACCGAAGTCTGCAACAACAGCTTTGCCCTTTGCGCCATGGCCGAAGGCGACTATGAGATTTACATGGTGGCCGATGCCTCCGGCGGCACCTCGAAGGAAGCCCACGACTACGCCATGCAGCGCATGGTCCAGGCCGGCGTGGTGCCGGTCACCTGGCAGCAGGTGCTGCTGGAATGGCAGCGCGACTGGGCCCACCGCGACACGTATGACGCGGTGATGAAACTGGTCAAGGAGCACTCGGGCGCCTACGGTATGGGAGTGGATTACGCGTACACCATGGTCCACAAGGCCGCGCAGCGCACCGCCACGCCGCATGAGGCGCTGGCCGCCGTGCCTGCCCGCTGAGCCGGCACCGAACCCGCCGCAAGCTCACCCGATTCCCCTTCATTGCATCCAGGAGCCCCATCATGAGCATCATTACGACGCAGGACGGCACACAGATCTTCTACAAGGACTGGGGCAGTGGCCAGCCCGTGGTCTTCTCCCACGGCTGGCCCCTCAATGCCGACGCGTGGGACGCGCAGATGCTGTTCCTGGTGCAGCAGGGGTTCCGGGTGATCGCCCATGACCGCCGCGGCCACGGGCGATCGGACCAGCCGGCGCAGGGCAACGACATGGATACCTATGCCGACGACCTGGCCGCGCTGCTGGACGCGCTGGACCTGCGCGATGCCACGCTGGTGGGGCATTCCACCGGTGGCGGCGAGGTGGCGCACTACATCGGCCGCCATGGCACCGCCCGTGTCGCCAAGGCGGTGCTGATCGGCGCGGTGCCGCCGATCATGCTCAAGACCGCGGCCAACCCCGGCGGGCTGCCGATCGATGTGTTCGACGGCATCCGCAAGGGCGTTGCCGACAATCGCTCGCAGTTCTACCAGGACCTGGCGACGCCGTTCTTTGGCTTCAACCGGCCGGGCGCCAAGGTCTCGCAAGGCACCATCGATGCCTTCTGGGCGCAGGGCATGGCCGGCGGCATCGTGGGCCAGTACGCCTGCATCAGGGAATTCTCGGAAGTGGACTACACCGAGGACCTGAAGAAGTTCGACGTGCCCACGCTGATCCTGCATGGCGATGACGACCAGATCGTGCCCATCGACGCTTCGGCGAAGCGGTCGGTGGAACTGGTCAAGGGCGCGACCCTCAAGGTGTATCCGGGCGCTTCGCACGGCATGTGCGTGGTCAATGCCGACCAGGTCAACGCCGACCTGCTGGCCTTCCTGAAGGCCTGAGCCCGATGTCAGTCACCCGCCGGCAATTTATCGCCTCGGCCGCCGCGCTCGGCGCGGCGCCTCTCTCGGAGACCTTCGCCATGTCGCCTGGCAGCCAACCCAGCCTCATCCTCGTCAACGGCAAGTTCGCCACGCTCGACAAGTCCAGGCCGCAGGCGGATGCCGTTGCGATCCGCGACGGACGCTTCGTCGCCGTCGGCACGCGCCAGGACATCATGAGGCTGGCCGGCGCGCAGACCAAGGTGGTCGACCTGAATGGCCGGCGGGCCATTCCCGGGCTGATCGACAGCCATATGCATATCATCCGCGGCGGCCTGAACTACAACATGGAACTGCGCTGGGACGGCGTGCGCTCGCTCGCCGACGCCATGCGCATGCTGAAGGAACAGGTCGCGCGCACGCCGGCGCCGCAATGGGTGCGGGTAGTGGGCGGCTTCACCGAGCACCAGTTCGCCGAGAAGCGGCTGCCGACCATCGAGGAACTGAATGCCGTGGCGCCCGACACCCCGGTCTTCATCCTGCACCTGTACGACCGCGCCATCCTGAACGGCGCCGCACTGCGTGCCGTTGGCTACACCAAGGACACGCCGAACCCTCCGGGCGGCGAGATCGTGCGCGATGCACGCGGCAATCCCACCGGCCTGCTACTGGCCAGGCCCAACGCGACGATCCTCTACGCCACGCTGGCCAAGGGGCCGAAGCTGCCGCCCGAGTACCAGAAGAACTCGACACGCCATTTCATGCGCGAGGTGAACCGGCTCGGTGTGACTGGCGTGATCGACGCCGGCGGCGGCTACCAGAACTATCCCGAGGACTACAACATCATCGAGGAGCTGCACAAGGCAGGGCAGCTCACGGTGCGCCTCGCCTACAACCTGTTCACGCAGAAGCCCAAGGAAGAGCTGAGCGACTTCAAGACCTGGACGTCGACCGTCAAGCCAGGCCAGGGCGACGACCTCTACCGCCACAACGGCGCCGGCGAGATGCTGGTCTACACCGCTGCCGATTTCGAGGACTTCCGCGTCGAGCGCCCCGAGATGGCGCCGTCGATGGAAGCCGACCTGGAGCCGGTGATCCGCCTGCTGGCCGAGAAGCGCTGGCCGTGGCGCCTGCATGCGACCTATGACCAGACCATCACGCGCGCGCTCGACGTCTATGAAAAGGTCGCCAAGGACATCCCGTTCAACGGCCTGAACTGGTTCTTCGATCACGCCGAGACCATCTCCGACCGCAACATCGACCGCATCGCCGCGCTTGGCGGCGGCATCGCCGTGCAGCACCGCATGGCCTACCAGGGCGAGTACTTTGTCGAGCGCTACGGTGCCAAGGCCGCCGAAGCCACGCCGCCGATCAAGAAGATGCTCGAGAAGGGCGTCAAGGTCGGCGCCGGCACCGATGCCACGCGCGTGGCCTCTTACAACCCGTGGGTGTCGCTGTACTGGCTGACCACCGGCAAGACCGTGGGCGGCATGTCGATGTACCCGCAGGCCAACCTGCTCGACCGCGAGACCGCGCTGCGGCTGTGGACCGAGGCCAATACCTGGTTCTCTTCCGAAACCGGCAAGAAGGGCCAGGTCAAGGCGGGCCAGCTGGCCGACCTGGCGGTGCTGTCCGCGGACTATTTCAGCGTGCCGGGCGACGAGATCCAGGACATCACCTCGGTGCTGACCATCCTCGGCGGCGAAGTGGTCTATGGTGACGGCGACTTCGGCAAGCTGTCGCCCGCCATCCCGCCGGCCATGCCGGACTGGTCGCCGGTGCGGCACGCGGGCGGTTACCAGCCGCGCCCGCAAGCCCAAAAGCTGGCCCTGAACACCGCCTGCGGCTGTGCCAGTTCGTGCGGCGTGCACGGCCATGCGCATGCCAGGGCCTGGACGGCCGGCGTGCCCACCTCGGACGAGAGTACGTTCTGGGGCGCGCTGGGTTGCTCATGCTGGGCGTTCTGATGCCGCTGCATTGCCGATACCAGGAGGCCCGATCATGACTGCCCATCCCATCCTCCCCACGGCGGGCGCGGCGACCCAGCCCGGCGCGCCTTCGGCCTGGCTGCGCTGGCTGGCGCTGCTGGCACTGTCCGCGCCCTACCTGCAGGGTGGACTGGTCAAGGCGGCCGACTTTGGTGCCGCCATCGCCGAGATGCAACACTTCGGCCTGGCGCCGGCCGTGCCGCTGGCGGCAGCCGTGATCGTGCTGGAACTGGGCGCGGGCGCACTGATGCTGAGCGGGCGGCTGCGGTGGCTGGGCGCGCTGGCGCTGGCCGTCTTCACCGTGCTGGCGACCTTTGTCGCCAACCGCTTCTGGCAGGCGCCGCCGGATGCGCGCTTCGGGCAGGCCAACGCCTTCTTCGAGCATATCGCGCTTGCCGGCGGCCTTTGCCTGGTGGCCTGGGAAGACTTGCGGCAACGCCGCGCGGCCAGGGGCCAGGCATGAGCCCGGCCGCCAAGCCCGCGCCCGTCCCCGGTGCCGCCGCCCCGGCCGGCGGCAGCTTCGCGCCGCTGGCGCATGGCACCTTCGCCGTGCTGTGGGCGGCGACGGTGCTGGGCAATATCGGCAGCTTCATGCGCGATGTGGCTAGCGCCTGGCTGGCGACTGACCTGTCGGGCTCGCCCGCCGCTGTCGCCATGATCCAGGCGGCCGGCACGCTGCCGGTGTTCCTGCTGGCGATTCCCGCCGGCGTGCTGTCTGACATCCTCGACCGGCGCCGTTTCCTGATCGTGATCCAGGTGGGGCTGGCAATGGTCAGCGGTTCGCTGATGCTGCTGGCATGGCAGGACGGGCTGACCATCGAACTGCTGATCGGCCTGGCATTCCTGGGCGGCATCGGCACCGCGATGATGGGGCCGACCTGGCAGTCGATCGTGCCGGAGCTGGTGCCGGCCGGTGAACTGAAGCCGGCGGTGGCGCTGAATTCGCTGGGCGTCAATATCGCGCGCGCCATCGGACCGGCCGCGGGCGGCCTGTTGCTGGCCGCGTTCGGCGCGGCGGCAACCTATGGCGCGGACGTGGCCAGCTATCTGTTCGTGATTGCCGCGCTGCTGTGGTGGAAGCGCCCGGCACGCGCCGAAGACCCGCTGCGCGAGCATTTCTTCGGTGCTTTCCGCGCCGGCGTGCGTTTTGCCAGGGCGCACAGCAAGCTCCATGTGGTGCTGCTGCGCGCGGCCTGCTACTTTGCGCTGGGCAGCAGCATCTGGGCCTTGTTGCCGCTGGTGGCGCGCCAGATGCTGCACGGCGGCGCATCGCTGTACGGCATGCTGCTTGGCGCGGTCGGCGTGGGTGCAATCCTGGGCGCGCTGGTGATGCCGCGCCTGCAGAAGCGGCTGGACCTGGACCAGCTGATGCTGGCCGCGGCGCTGGCTACCGCGGCGGTGATGGCGGTGCTGTCGGTGGCGCCGCCGGCATGGGTCGCCATGCTGGCGCTGCTGCTGCTTGGCGCCGCATGGATCCTGGCGCTGACCACGCTGGCCGGCACGGCCCAGGCGATCCTGCCCAACTGGGTGCGCGGCCGCGCGCTGGCGGTCTACCAGATGGTGTTCAACGGCGCCATGGCGCTGGGCAGCCTGGTGTGGGGCTTTGTCGCGCAGGGGCTGGGCACGCCGGCGGCGCTGATGATCGCCGCGGCCGCGCTGTGCGTGGCCGCCTTCGTCATGCACCGCGTCAAGCTGCCGCGTGGCGAGGAAGACCTGGGCCCGGCACGGCACTGGCCTGCGCCCGAAGCCGCCGAGGAGGTGGCGCACGACCGCGGCCCGGTGATGATCCTGATCGAATACCGCGTGCGCGCGGCCGACCGCCAAGGCTTCCTGCAAGCCATCCACAAGCTGTCCGAGGAACGGCTGCGCGACGGCGCCTTCAACTGGGGCGTGATGGAGGACCCGGCCGATGCCGAGGCCTACACCGAGTGGTTCCTGGTCGAATCCTGGGCCGAGCACCTGCGCCAGCACGAGCGCGTGCCGCACGCGGACGCAGACCTGCAGCGCGAGGTCGCGCGCTTCCACACCGGCGAAGGGCCGCCGCGGGTGCGGCACCTGCTGGCAGCGGGGCGGCCACTGGAATAAGCAAGCCATAGCGACGGCCTTCCGATCTGCCGCTGCGGAACTCCCCTCTCCCGCTTGCGGGAGCGGGGCAGGGGTGAGGGCAGGCGTGGCGCACCGACACCGCCCTTCAGGCAATGCCGCCACCCTGCCACCTACGCGTTCCCCGTCCCCAAGGATCCCGATGCACAACCAGCTGTTTATCGACGGCCGCTTCGTCGACGCCCTTGACGGGGACACCCTCGACGTCGTCAATCCGCACGACGGCAGCCTGATCACGCGCGTGGCCGCGGGCGCGCAGCTCGATATCGACCGCGCCGTGGCCGCGGCGCGGCGCGCCTTTCCCGCATGGTCGCGCCTCGCCGCCGGCGAACGCGGCAGGCTGCTGGCACGGCTGGCCGACGCCATCGAGGCCGACACGGGTCTGGCCGAGCTCGAAAGCGCCGACACCGGCCACCCCATCCGCGATGCGCGCGGCCTCGACGTACCGCGCACCGCGGCGTGCTTCCGTTACTTCGCGGGCATGGCCGACAAGATCGAAGGCACCGTGGTGCCGGTCGAACCCGGTTTTCTCAACTATGTGCAACGGGCCCCGGTCGGCGTGGTGGGGCAGATCGTGCCGTGGAACTTCCCGCTGATGTTCACCGGCTGGAAGCTGGGGCCGGCACTGGCGGCGGGCAATACGGTGGTGCTCAAGCCGTCGGAGCTGACGCCGCTGTCCGCGCTGCGCGTGGCGGCGCTGGCGGCTGACGTCGGTTTCCCGCCGGGCGTGATCAACGTCGTGCCCGGCTTCGGCAACGTGGCCGGGCAGCGGCTGGCCAATCATCCCGACGTGGACAAGATCGCCTTCACGGGGTCCACTGCCACCGGCCGGCGCATCGTCGAGGCCTCGCGCGCCAACCTCAAGCGCATCCAGCTAGAGTTGGGCGGCAAGGGCGCCAATATCGTCTTTGCCGATGCCGACCTGGATGCCGCCGTGGCGGGCGCGGCCTGGGCCAGCTTCCACAACCAGGGCCAGGCCTGCATCGCCGGCTCGCGCCTGCTGCTGCATGAGGACATCGCCGATGCCTTCCTCGAGCGCTTCGTGGCCCTGGCGCAATCGATCCGCGTGGGCGATCCGGCCGATTCTGCCACCGAGATGGGGCCGCTGACCTCGGCCGCCCACCGCGACCGCGTGCTCGAGTCTGTGGAGATGGCACAGGCCCAGGCTGGCACCGTGCTGGCCGGAGGCAAGGCCCCTGCCGACCCTCGCCTGCGCCAGGGCTTCTATGTCGAGCCCACCGTGGTCGCTGCGCGCCCGCAGGACCGCATCGCCCAGGAAGAGGTCTTCGGCCCGGTCGTCACGGTGCTGCGCTTTGCCAGCGACGAGCAGGCGCTGGCCATCGCCAACGCCACGCAATACGGGCTGGGCAACGGGCTATGGACGCGCGACCTGGCCCGCGCGCACCGCCTCGCGCGCGATATCCGCGGTGGCATGTGCTGGGTCAACTGCTACAAGCGCGTCCATCCGGGCAGCCCCTTCGGCGGCGTGGGTGAATCCGGCTACGGGCGCGACATGGGGTTCGAGGCGATGCACGGCTACACCGAGTCGCGCTCGGTATGGATCAACGTGGATGCCGGCATTGCGCCGCACTTTGCGCGCTGAAGCCCGCGCGGCACCACCAATCATTTCAGGGAGAAGGCAATGAAGCTCTATCTGGTATCACTGGCCGCCGGCATCCTGGTCGGCATCATCTATGCACTGCTGCAGGTGCGCTCGCCGGCGCCGCCGGTGGTGGCGCTGATCGGCTTGCTGGGCATGCTGATCGGCGAGCAAGTGGTGCCGCCCGTCAAGCGCCTGCTGGCGGGCGAGCCGGTCACGGTGGCCTGGTTCCGTGGCGAGTGCGTGCCGAAGATCACCGGCGCACCGTCGGCGCCGACGGCGGCTCGCCCGGCTGCGGAAGCAGCACGGGACGAGCCGCAGGCGCACTAGGCATCGCGCTAGCTCAGCGCCAGCGTGCGTTGCCGCGCCAGTTCCGCCCAGCGCGCCGCTTCGGAAGCGACCAGTGCATTCATCGCCTCGCGTCCGCTGGCCACGACTTCAAAGCCATTGTCGTACAGGTACTGCGTGACGGCCGCTTCGCGCAGCGTCTGGCTGACTGCGGCGGCCAGGCGGTCGAGCTGCGCGGCCGGCGTGCCGGCCGGCGCGATCATGCCGACCCAGGAATAGGTGACCAGGCCTGGCCAGGTGTCGGCCAGCGTGGGCACCGTCGGCAGATGCGCATTGCGCGCAGAAGAGCTGACCGCGAGCGCCCGCAGCTTGCCGGCCTGCAGTTGCGCCAGCACCAGCGGCAGGCTGGCGAACATCGAATCGACATGGCCGCCCAGCAGGTCTTTCAGTGCCGGGGCGCCGCCGCGGAACGGCACGTGCAGGCCATGGGTGCCGGCGGCCTGGTGGAACCATTCGGCGGTCAGGTGGTTGGAGCTGCCGATACCCACGGAGGCATAAGACACCTCGCGCCATTGTCGGCATGCCCGCACATAGTCCTGCAGCGTGCGCCACGGCGACGCTGCCGGCACCACCAGCGCCATTGGCGCGCGCACCATATACGACACGCCGGTCAGATCACGCCCGGCGCGGTAAGGCAGGTTCGGGTAGGCCAGCGGCTCGGTCGCATACGAGTCATAGACCAGGCCGATGGTGTGGCCGTTGGCCTTGCTGCGCGCCACGATGCCCGTGCCGATGGTGCCGCCGGCGCCGTCGTGGTTCTCGATCACCACGGTCTGGCCGAGCCGCCGTCCGAGGCCAACATGGACTGCACGCGCGGTCTTGTCGACCACGCCGCCTGGCGCAAACGGCACGACCAGCATCAGCGGGCCGTTGCTGCGCGCTTGTGCGCCGGCGCGGCCGGCCAGCAGCATGGCTGCGGCGCCGCCCAGCACCAGGCGACGGCGATGCAATGCACGGATCTGCATGACGGATCTGCCCCTCGTTCGCTATGATTGCCGTCGAACTGTCTTCTGATCGCGGCCGGGATGTCGCCGCGCCCCACCGTTGTGCAAGCAACCGCGGTACGTTGTCGGCCTTGCTGGCCCGGCGAGGGCCAGATGGTAGCACTGCGGTGGGTCATGATCCTCTTCGCACGGGTTTGCCATGGACCGTTTTCTCAGTATCGAAGCCTTTGTCAGGGTCGCGGACACGTTAAGCTTTGCCGAGGCCGCGCGCCAGCTCGGCGTGACCAATTCCGTCGTCAGCCATCGCGTGCAGCAGCTCGAGAAGTACATCAACGCGCCGCTGTTCCATCGCAGCACGCGGCACGTGCGCCTGTCGGAAGTGGGCGAGACCTACTACCGTCAATGCGCCGACGTGGTCGCCAACCTGGCCGACCTGACCGACCAGATGCGCGACCTGCGCGCCACCCCGGCGGGGCGCCTGCGCATCCAGGTGCTGCCCGGCTTCGCCATTGGCCACTTCGCCGATATCCTGGCCGGCTTCAGCCAGCAGTATCCTGATATCGAACTGGACGTCGTCGTCAACGACCGCGTCATCGACCCGATCGAGGAAGGCTTCGACGTGGCCTTCCAGATCTTCGCGCCCCAGAACGATTCGCTGATCGCGCGGCGCCTGTTCACGCTGCGCCGCATCTTCTGCGTGGCCCCGGCGTTCATTGAGCGCTGGGGCAAGCCGGAGCGGCCGGCGGACCTGATCTGCAGCAAGGTGGCGCTGTACTCCGCCTACCCGACCCGCAACAAGTGGACCTTCTCGCGCGATGCTGAATCGGTCGAGATCGACCTGGCCCCGCGCATGCGCACCAACTCCGTCCACCTGCTGCGCGACTATGCGGTCAGCGGTGCCGCCGTGGTTTGCCTGCCCACGCTGGTCGCCAGCGAAGACCTGCTGGCCGGCCGGCTGGTCCCGGTGCTGCACGACTATGCGCTGTCATCGTTCGAGTTCGCCGCCGTGTATCCGGCCACGCAGCGGCAGGCGCTGAAGGTGCGGGTGCTGGTGGACTACCTGGCGGATAGGCTGCAGGGCGAGCCGCCGTGGGATGTGCCGTTGATGGAGAGGGGGTGGGTGCGGTGAGGGGGGCGCGGCAAAGTCAGCGGGACTTGCCCGTCTTCTCCGTTTCGTGAACAACGCCCGTTCGCATGGCCTTTGCTTTGGCCCTGGCGGGGGGCGGGCTTTCCGGCGTTCGTCCTGTCGATCTGGCACTGGAGTAACGACACCCATATGCTCACCAACAGTGCGCCGAACGTTTGAAAATAGGCCAGCCCCAGCTTGCCGTGTAGCAGCAACGCCAGAATTGCGAAGTTTGCGAGGAAGATGCCAAACATCGCGCCGATGAGCGCCTGATAGCGACGCCGCCGGATAAGTGGACACAGAAAATACCGGGGAACAAGTGCAACGAATACGATGCCCAAGTAAAAGATTTTGGTAATGTCAGAAGTACTGAGTTGTATATCCGGCATGGCGGGGACTCGCGAAATTAACGGCGATCAAGGTCCTTGTAGTAACCCGGATACGCTTGTTCGATGATGCACAAGACCACTGCCATCCAGAAGCTCATCACCGGATTGAACATCGCTTCATAGAAGGGTGGAATCCGGGATCCCGGGAAATAGAAGGTAAGGACAAACAAATTCCCTACAAAGCAGCACAGAAGATGTATCGCAACCGTCAGGTACCGCTCCTTAAATAGCTGCGGAAACAGCAGGTATCTCGGTACGAGCATGAAGAAGACCACCGAGTTGTACAAGCCTTTTACTTTGTCGAAATTGCTGACGCCTAATTCCATAGTCATATTCACCTTGCCCGGCGATGGCGATCCCCGGGCTGTCGGATCAAGGTGTCAGCACGCGCGGACGGCGCAGTCGTCCGGGTTGAAGTCCCGCGGCGGTGGCGGGAGCAAGGGCAACAGGGCCCCTCCTAACGTAGTGATGCTGCCTGCAACAGGCGGCATCGTTGCGGCAATGGCTGCCAATGTCCCGCCGGTAAAGCCCAAGCCGGTGTACCAGGCGAAATCTCTGGCGTTGGGGTTGTCCGCGGCCATAAGATATCCTGCGCCACTGGCAACGGCTGCCCCCGCCACTCCTGCAGCGACCACTATTGGAGCAAGAGATCCTTCGATAGTATCCATCTCCATGCTCGACAACTGGCTGATATGCAGTCCTGGTGTGCTATCCATCCGCTCGATATCGCTGAATGTCACGGGCGCCTTGGCCCACGCGCCGCAGCACAGGCACGCCAGGACAATGGCGGCAGAAGCTCTTGGTACGACTTGCATCGGTAGCTCTCCTTGAAGTCAAAGGTCAACACTCACTGAAAACGTTCCCTTTCGGGCATGGCGCCCAGCTTCACTACTGTGCTGAGCGTTACCTGTGCACCGCCGCGGCCGCTGATATTGGCGTTGCCGCTCAGTGAAATGGTGGTCCGGTCGCTGGCCCGGTAACCCAGCCCGAAGACCAATGCGGTTTGCGTGTTGCGTTGCGAGGGCAAGCCCTGCGGGTCGTCTTCGGCCTGCTGCAATTGCCACTTGATGCCGCCATAGAGCGTCACGGTCTCGTTGACGGCAAAGCCGACCTGTGGCGTCAGCAACAGCACGTTGCCCGGTGTGGGCGAGGCGCCATCATGGCGCGGCAGGTTCAGCCGATAGGCAGCATTCAGGCTGAGCACGACAGGATCGATGGTGCGATAGAGCGTGCCGCCGGCGGTGAAGCTGCTGAAGTAGGTGGTGGCATCGCCGGTGTGTTCCACGGCACCGGTTTCCAGATAGGCCACCAGCCCAGGACTGCCTCGTTCCTTAAGGAAGCGATGGCTGATGGCCAGCGACAGGCTGGAGAAGTTGGTGTTCGTGCTCGAGCGGTTGCCGACGCCCTCGAACAAGGTGCGCTCGCTGGTATGCGAACCGGTACCGGAGAACGAGAGTTCCGTGTCGGCCGAGTAGCCATAGCGTAGCCCGGCATAAGCGACCAGCGAATCCACATTCCGCGTTTTTGGGATGACACCCGTCGCTACCGGGATGATGTTCTGCCCGACCTGGATATAGATCGGCCCACTAGCCGCGGTGCCATTGGCTTCATGGTTGAAGTACGAAAGCCCCAGGTTTGCGCGCCAGCGGTTCTGTGCCGTCAGCAAGTCCTCCAGCGTCGGCACGATCTGCGCCGACGCGGAACACGGGGCGAAGGCGGTGGCGGTCACCGCGACCATTCTGCGCAGGCGCCACTTCATGGCTGGATGGGCCTCAACGGCAGCCCGCCGAATTTCGCGGGAATTGGCCGCATGAACGCCGCATTGCCGGCCTGCCCCGCCTTGCGCGGCAGCACCACCAGCGCACGGCCGGGATAGTCGCGGCTGGGCCGGGTGGTCCACAGGCGCAGGAAATCGGGGATGGCGTAGATGCGGTTGCCGTACGACGGGTCGGCAAGCTCCACCGAATGCGCGTCGATGCTGCGCAAGACAGAGAAATGGTTGTCGTTGCCTGCGTAGAGAAAGACGATCGCAGGGAGCGCGAGCTGCCGCAGCGCGTCCAGCGACAGCGAATAGCCGCGCGCCTCATAGCCGAAGTGGGCCGCCGCCGCGGACAGCGCGCTGAAGGTGGCAGGGCCCGTCGCGGCGATCTGCTGCAGGACCGCGGCTTCGTCTACCGGATCGCCGTAGTAGTGGTGCAGCAAGGTCGCCAGCGAAGCGGCGCCGCAGGAGTAGTCGAATTTCTGCTTGATCACGCCGGTATCGCGCAGTGCCGTCCATGAGCGCACTGAGGGCGTGCCTACCGCGGTCGCTTCGCAAACCTGGGCTAGTGTCAGAGCGAGAAAGGAAATGGCCTTGCGTTTCATGTCGGGGCGTCTGGAACAAGTTCTGCGAAGTCCGGAGCAGCGCTGAGATGAAAATAGTTCTCATTACTTCCGATATGCCGCAGGTTAGCCACGCCAGCGGGCTTGCGGAGACGGCCGATTCTGCAAGGCCATGCAGTTCTGGCCGTTTGGGGCAGAGAGATGTCTGCGGGACGCGGGGAATTTTCGCGATCAGCACGCTGCGCAAGCGGCCCGCCCCGCGCGAATGGCTGGGCATCGCGCTGGTGGGGGCTGGCGTTATGGTGCTGAGCCTGCGGCGGAAGGGCCATCGGTCACGACCCAGCGCACCTCGTGCCGCGTGGTCAGCGCCAGGATGCGCTGGCGCAGGAAATCGGCGTTGAAGGGCGTCAGCGGCGATTCGAAGCGGTAGATCAGCAGCCCCGGCAAGGGCCGGGCCTCGGGGTAGTGGGCCAGTTCGTAGAAGCCAAGTGGCCTTGCCACAGGCCCGGCTGATAATCCTTGCGGTGGTAGCGCAGCAATTCGGCGGCGCCGGGCATCAGGCCGGGGCCGGCTGCGATGCCGCGCGGGAACGGGCGAGCCCCGCCACCGGAAATGCGGCTACGATAGCGTCGATCCCCAATCGTTCACCCACACAGGAAGCAAGCGATATGCTGGAACTCAGACCGGGCTGCGAGCATTGCAACAAGCCCCTGCCACCCGCATCGACCGAAGCCCGCATCTGCTCGTACGAATGCACCTTCTGTGCAGACTGCGTGGATAGGCTCAGCAACGTCTGCCCGAACTGCGGGGGTGGCTTCGTGCCGCGGCCGGTGCGCCCGGTACGCGACTGGAAGAACGGTAACTACCTCGGCAACAACCCGGCCAGTACCAGGGTGAAGCACCGGCCGGTCGACCTCGAGGTGCATGCCCGCTTTGCCGGAGCGATCGCCCCGGTCCCGCCCGAGCAGCGCTAGCGGTGGCCTGGGCTAGCCCTTGGATTTCGGCTTGAGCAACTCGCCAGCCTCCTTCACATTCTGCTCGGCGCGCTTGCTGATCACGGCCAGCGCTTCGGCCTGCGCCTTCTGCGCGGTTTCGGCCAGCGCGCGCATGTTCTCCAATGCCTGGTGCAGCTGCTGCTGCACGAATTCGCTGTGCTTGGCCATGGCCTCGGCAGGATTGCCTGCAGTGCTGTACTGCTGAGCGGCCGCCTGCAGCTGCTGCATGGTCTGGGCGAAGATCTCCTGCTGCTTCTGCACCAGGGCCTGGATACCCTCATAGGCCAGCTTGTTGGCCTCGGTCAGGGCCTCGATGTCCTTGCGGCGCGCTTCCATTACCGCGCTCATGTCCACGCCCGGCAGGCGGAACTGTTCCATCATCTTGGTGAAGTCTGCAAAGGGATTGGGAGGCGTGGCCATGCTGGGTCTCCTTCTGGAAGGACTGGCAGGGTGGCCGGCGGCGGGGATGGAGCGTGCCCTTCGGCCGGGTTCCTGTCCACTATAGCCGGTATCCGCACACTTCTGGCCGTCAATCGAGGAAGACCCTAAAGTTTCCGGACCCCATGCCGTTGGCATCCATAGCCCGCAAGTGCGTCGGCCCGACCGGGCGCGTCCGCGGACGATGAGAGCGAAGAACGCCGCGCCGTCCCAGGCGCGGACCGGCACTTCGCCGTAACCAGTGCTAATCAGGTAGAAGACATGAAGAATCTAGGCATCGGGGTCCGCCTCGGCATCGGCTTTGGGGTGGTATTGCTGCTTTCTGCGCTCATGACGGTATTCGGCATGATGCGCCTGCAACAGGTGGCTGAGCGCACGCACGCGATGATGCAGCAGCCGCTGACCAAGGAGCGGCTGGTCAGCGACTGGTACCGCCTCATGCACACCAGCGTGCGCCGCACCACGGCGGTGGCGCGCAGTGCCGACCCGTCGCTCGGCGCGTTCTTCGCGGCCGAGACCAAGGCGTCGATCGAAGGCATCGCCGCCTTGCGCGACAAGCTCCAGCCCATGCTCAGCTCGGCCGAGGAAAAGGCCGCATTCCAGAAGATCCTGAGCGTGCGTGACCCGTACAACAACGGCCGCGACAAGATCACCAAACTCAAGCAAGAGGGGCTGACCGAAGAGGCCAACCAGGTGCTGGAGAAAGAGTTCGTCCCGGCCGGCGACGCCTATCTGGGCGAGATCCAGAAGCTGCTCGACATCCAGCGCGCCAGCATCGACGCCACCGCGCGCGAGATCAACGGCATCTACGTCAACGCGCGCAACAGCCTGATCGGGCTGGGCGTGGTGGTGCTGGCGATCGGCATCGCGTTTTCGGTATGGCTGACGGCGGGCATCACGCGGCCGCTGCATCGCGCCGTGGCGGTGGCGCGCACCGTGGCGTCGGGCGACCTGACCAGCCGCATCGATGTCGACAGCCGCGATGAAACCGGACAGCTGCTGCAGGCACTGGCGGACATGAACGCCAATATCCTGCGCATCGTGCGCCAGGTGCGCGCGGGCACCGAGTCGATCGTGTCCGGCACCAGCCAGATCGCGGCCGGCAACACCGACCTGTCGCAGCGCACGGAAGAACAGGCCTCGTCGCTGCAGCAGACCGCGGCCAGCATGGAAGAGCTGACCAGCATCGTGCGCCAGAACGCCGACAACGCGCGCCAGGCCAGCACGCTGGCGGTCAATGCATCGGACATCGCCGAGAAGGGCGGCGACGCGGCGGGCAAGGTTGCCGAGACCATGGAGGAGATCAACGGCGCGTCGAGGAAGGTGGTCGACATCATCGCCGTGATTGAAGGCATCGCTTTCCAGACCAATATCCTGGCGCTCAATGCCGCGGTGGAAGCCGCGCGCGCCGGCGAGCAGGGCCGCGGTTTCGCCGTGGTCGCGGGCGAGGTGCGCACGCTGGCGCAGCGCAGCGCTTCCGCCGCCAAGGAGATCAAGGCGCTGATCGGCGATTCGGTCGATCGCGTCGAGAAGGGTTCGATGCAGGTGACGCAGGCCGGCCAGACCATGGTGGAGATCGTTGCCGCGGTCAAGCGCGTGACCGACATCATGGGCGAGATCAGCGCGGCCTCGGCCGAGCAGAGCGCCGGGATCGAGCAGGTCAACCAGGCGGTGACGCAGATGGATACCGTGACGCAGCAGAATGCCGCGCTGGTGGAAGAGGCCGCCGCTGCAGCAGGCTCGCTGGAGGAGCAGGCGCAGCGGCTGAAGGAGGCGGTGTCGACGTTCAGGCTGGCGGCGTAAGCGTAGGCTGTTTGCTTGCTCCCTTCTCCCGCAAGCGGGAGAGGGGAGCATCTCCATCGCAGCGGACGCTCACCGCGCCTTCAGAAACTCCCCCACCTCCAGCAACACCAGCTCGTTGTCGTCCGCCTGGTTCGGCTCGCGGCTGCTGCTGAAGGGCAGGTTGTTGTCGTTGCCCACCACGATATGCGTGGCGTCGACCACGTCGACGTTCTCGATGGTGAAGAACGGGAACGCCAGCACGCCATCGGTCAACGGCTTGCGCGCAAGCTTGGCCGGGTCGGCAATGCGCAGCAGGTCGATATAGCTGATCTTGCGCAGCGGCCCGCCGGCGTTGGCATCGCTCAGCTCGACCTTGTACACGCGCTTGAACTTCGCCACGTCGTCAAAGCAGTCCGGGCGCTTCTGCCCGGCCGGACAGGCCTTGTCCGGCGTGCCTTCGCCGTTGTCGCGCTCGATGATAAGGCCGGTGGTGGCGTCGATCATGTTGAAGTCGCCGATGGCGTGGCTGGCGCCTTCCAGTACGTACTTCCAGTGGCGGCCGGTCCAGGCCTGCTGCCTGACATCAAACTCCAGCACGCGCAGGTAGGGCTTGCCGCCATCGTTCTCGTAGCCCTTGGCGGCCTCGTCCCACAGCGCGCCTTCCAGCAGCGCGTACAGCTTGCTGCCATCGGGCGAGGACGCCATGCCCTCGAAGCCCTTGGAGCGCCGCACCTGGAACTTCACGCTGCCGTCCGGCGCGCCGGGCGCGGTGACGGCGGGATGGTCGGGCGAGCGCACCACCTTGCTGTCGACCTTGGTGTCGAACACGGCCAGCACCTTGCCGTCCATGTCAGCCTTGATCAGGAACGGGCCGAACTCGTCGCCGATCCAGACCGCGCCATCGGCGAACTGGAAGCTCTCCGTATCGAAATCCGACCCCGTCAGGTAGCGCTGCCTGGTGCCCTCGTGGACGATGCGGAACGGCACCTTCTTGTCGGGGTCGTGCAGGAAGATGGTCTTCAGGCGCTGCAGGCGGCCGCTGCCGAAGTCCACCTTGTAGCGGTTCAGGTACAGCATGAAGTCCGGCGAGTTGGCCTTGGCGCCGGCGCCGTTGTCGGTCAGCACCCAGAAGCTGCCGTCGGCCATGCGCTTGATGCCGGAATGCCCCTGTGCCGGCTGGCCGCGGAACGGCAGCGACACGCCGGTGGGGCGGCCATTGGACTTGCCTTCGACCGTGCCCGGCGTGTCCACGCGCTGCGCGGTGGTGAACTTGCCGCTGACCTGCAGGTCAGCGGGCGCATCCTTCGGCACGGCAAGCAGGGTCTGGGCCGGCAGCACTGCGTGGCCGGCCAGCGTGGCGGGGTAGGCGGCAGGGGCCTGCGCCCACGCCTGCGCCGCGCCCAGGCAGCCCAGTGCGATGGCCGCCGGGGCCAGCAGCAAATGACGAGACATTGTGGTTTTCCTTGGCGTTCAAGATGACAAAACCCTGCATTGTCGGCGCCAAGTTTGACAGAACTGTGATCCGTGGGACGCATGGCCCGGCATGTTGCACTGCAGCGTAGGTGCCATATGGGCACCGTGCCGGTGCAATCTGCGAACGATCATGCTGCGAGGACGGCCCAACGCGGCACCGGCGTCCGGATTTCTGCCGATAGCCGCGCAAAAAGCAGTGGGTTTTCAGGCCCCTGAAAGCAAACTGAGGCAAAATTCTATTTTTCGCCTAGTATGCCGCCGCGCTGTGACCCAGCAGGCGGATGTCCTACCACCCGTTCGAGGATCTGAGAGAAGCAATGAGTACCCAGCAACCCACCATCATCTACACGCTGACCGACGAAGCTCCGCTGCTGGCGACCAGTGCGTTCCTCCCGATCATCCAGACCTTCACCAAGCCCGCCGGCATCAACGTCACCACCAGCGACATCTCGGTGGCGGGCCGTATCCTGGGCGAGTTCCCCGAATTCCTGACCGAAGCGCAGCGCGTGCCGGACAACCTGGCCGAGCTGGGCAAGCTGACCCAGCTGCCGGACACCAACATCATCAAGCTGCCGAACATCAGCGCCTCGGTGCACCAGCTGGTCAGCGCCATCCGCGAACTGCAGGGCAAGGGCTACAAGGTGCCGGACTATCCGGAAGACCCGAAGAACGACGAAGAAAAGGCGATCCAGAAGCGCTATTCCAAGTGCCTGGGCTCGGCCGTGAACCCGGTCCTGCGCGAAGGCAACTCCGACCGCCGCGCACCGGCAGCGGTCAAGAATTTCGCGCGCAAGCACCCGCACAGCATGGGCGAGTGGAGCATGGCTTCGCGCACGCACGTGGCGCACATGAAGCATGGCGACTTCTATCACGGCGAAAAGTCCATGACCCTGGACAAGGCGCGTGACGTCAAGATGGAGCTGGTCACCAAGAGCGGCAAGACCATCGTGCTCAAGCCCAAGGTCTCGCTGCTGGATGGCGAGATCATCGACAGCATGTTCATGAGCAAGAAGGCGCTGTGCGACTTCTATGAAGAGCAGTTCGAAGACGCGCGCAAGACCGGCGTGATGCTGTCGCTGCACGTCAAGGCGACCATGATGAAGGTGTCGCACCCGATCGTGTTCGGCCACGCCGTCAAGATCTTCTACAAGGAAGCCTTCGCCAAGCACGGCGCGCTGTTCGACGAACTGGGCGTGAACGTCAACAACGGCCTGGTCAACCTGTACGAGAAGATCGAGGCGCTGCCCAGCTCCAAGCGCGAAGAGATCATCCGCGACCTGCACGCCTGCCACGAGCATCGCCCGGAACTGGCGATGGTGGATTCGGCCAAGGGCATCTCCAACCTGCACGCGCCCAACGACGTGATCGTGGATGCCTCGATGCCGGCCATGATCCGCATCGGCGGCAAGATGTGGGGCGCCGACGGCCGTCCGAAGGACACCAAGGCCGTGATCCCGGAAAGCACCTTTGCCCGCATCTACCAGGAGATCATCAACTTCTGCAAGACCAACGGCAATTTCGACCCGACCACCATGGGCACCGTGCCCAACGTCGGCCTGATGGCGCAGAAGGCCGAAGAATACGGCTCGCACGACAAGACCTTCGAGATCGCCGAAGACGGCGTCGCCAACATCGTCGACCTGGCCACCGGTGAAGTGCTGCTGACGCAGGACGTCGAGCAGGGCGACATCTGGCGCATGTGCCAGGTCAAGGACGCGCCGATCCGCGACTGGGTCAAGCTGGCCGTCACGCGCGCGCGCAACTCGGGCATGCCGGCCGTGTTCTGGCTGGACCCGTACCGTCCGCACGAAGCCGAGCTGATCAAGAAGGTCGAGACCTACCTGAAGGACTACGACACCAACGGCCTGGACATCCAGATCATGTCGCAGGTGCGCGCCATGCGCTACACGCTGGAGCGCGTGATCCGCGGCCTGGACACCATCTCGGTGACCGGCAACATCCTGCGCGACTACCTGACCGACCTGTTCCCGATCATGGAGCTGGGCACCAGCGCCAAGATGCTGTCGATCGTTCCGCTGATGGCCGGTGGCGGCATGTATGAAACCGGCGCCGGCGGTTCGGCTCCGAAGCACGTCAAGCAGCTGGTGGAAGAAAACCACCTGCGCTGGGATTCGCTGGGCGAGTTCCTGGCGCTGGCGGTGTCGCTGGAAGACGTTGGCATCAAGACCGGCAATGCCAAGGCCAAGATCCTGGCCAAGACGCTGGATGCTGCCACCGGCAAGCTGCTGGACAACAACAAGAGCCCGTCGCCCAAGACCGGCCAGCTGGACAACCGCGGCAGCCAGTTCTACCTGGCGATGTACTGGGCGCAGGAACTGGCCGCCCAGTCGGAGGACGCCGAACTGGCCGCGAAGTTCGCGCCGCTGGCCAAGACGCTGACCGACAACGAGCAGAAGATCGTTGGCGAACTCGGCGCCGTGCAGGGCCAGCCGGTGGATATCGGCGGCTATTACATGCCGGAAGCCGACAAGCTCAGCGCCGCTATGCGCCCGAGCCAGACGCTGAACGCCGCGCTGTCGACCGTGACGGCCTGACCGGACTGGCCCGCCTGGCGGGCCGGCAGGCATCGCAACCCCGGGCCCTGGCCCGGGTTTTTCTTTGCGCCGCGGAAGGCGTTATGGCTGCTGCGCTTCCATATGGATGTCCCACCCCTGTTCCGGGCCGCTCTTCTGGTCCCGGTAGGTCCAGAGCGCGCCGCAGTCCTGGCAGACGAAGCTGCTGATGGTGACGGCGGCGGAGCCGGCGGGCTTGATGCGTCGGGTATCGGTGATGCGCAGTGCCGCGTGCCCGGGGGCGCCGCGCACGTGGCGTTCAATGGCCTGGCAGGCAGTGCAGAGTGTCATCCGTGTCTGTTCCGTTCGATCGGCCACTGTAGCATGCCGGCGCCTTCGGGGCCGGAAGTGGGCAGGAACATGCGGCGCACTCGAGAATTCGCTCGGCGAGAACCTCAACCCGCACTTTCCATGTGATTTGGGCCCGATCCGGTGAAGTTCGTTGACATGCCTGGGTGGGGCCTGTATAAGGATGAGTGCAGGATCTTTCAAGCAGCAACCTAGAAGTCCAGGTGCTTGCCCACACGGCGCCACTTTTTCTCCTTGTGTCTTCCTTGATCGTCATGCCTTGCCGGCGCTTTTGCCGGTGAGAAAAAACTTATTGAGGAATCCAACATGGAAACCGGTACCGTCAAGTGGTTCAACGATTCGAAGGGTTTTGGCTTCATTACGCCTGATGCAGGCGGCAACGACCTGTTCGCGCACTTCTCCGAAATCCAGGGCAACGGCTTCAAGTCGCTGCAAGAAGGCCAGAAGGTGCGTTACGTCGCTGGCGTCGGCCAAAAGGGCCCGGCCGCGACCAAGATCGAGCCGATCTGAATCGCACCGACCTGAGTTGAGCTGAGCGCCGAGGCGCCAGTCCAATGAAAAAAGCTCCGCCAACGCGGAGCTTTTTTGTTTCCGTTGCCGCTATTCCCCGCAACCGTGAAATAAAGCCACTGCTGACGCGGCAACAAGCGTAGAGTGGGGGCAGGATCACCACACGGCGGAGGCTGCCATGGATATCTATCCGGCTGCAACTTACAAGGGCTACGACCTCTATCCCCTTGTGTACAAGCACGCCGCCGAGCGCGTGTGGCCCGAGCCGCGGCCCGACCGTTCCTTCGATGCTGCCGTGGTGATCTGCCTGGAAGGCGAGTCACCAGAAGGCATGCAGGCGCGCACGTTCCGCCTGGACGCCGCACCGTGGGATAACGTCGGTGGCGCGCGACGCGGTGCGTTGCGCTATGCCGAGGCCATCATCAATGGCGCGGTGCCGGGGGTATCGGTAACAACGGCCGGCGCGCCGATGGCGTCCTGAAGGTCCGACGACGGACCCTGGCGCCGCGGTGCATTTGCGCCGCTGACGCCTGCGCGGGGTCATGGCCCATGCCGTGCGCGTGATCCACATGAGTTCAGCAATCCTTCCCATCAGCGCGGCACGATGCCGCATGGAGATGTCGTGAGCGACAGCAGTCCCAGCCGCAGTCCCGGCAACACTGTTCCCGGCAGTACGCCCTTTGCCAGCTACAAGGGTTTCGATCTGTATCCCCTGGTTTATCGCCATCGGCCTGAGCAGGCCTGGCCGCGCACCAAGCCCGACAGCAGCTTCCTCGCGTCGATCGTGATTTGCCGCGAGGGCTATCGCCCTGGCAGCGACCATGCGCGCGTGTACCCCATGAGCGAGTCGCGCTGGGAGAACATCGGCTCGGCGCGCCGCGGCGCGCTGCAGTTCGGCGAAGACATCATCAATGGCCTGGTCGCCGGCGAATCCGTGGCGTCGATCTAGGTATTTTCGGTTCCGCAGCGGCCTGGTCACAGGCCAGTTGCGGAGCGGGGAAACAGGCGCGGCGCTATCCGTCAGACTGCAAGGAGTCCGTTCATGGACATGCGTTCGGGATCATCCGGTTTTCTGTGCACGTTGCCCGGTGAGGGCAAAGGCATCACCTATCACGTTGCGGTCTGCTTTATCGATGCGGAGCGCCCCACCGGGGTGTTGTTCACCAGCTTCGTGGGTGTGGGGCGGCGGTCGTTCGGCGTGCTGGCCGAGCCAGGGGCCCTGCAGGGCCAGCTTGCCGCCAGCGGCGAGGCGCTGTGCCGCCTGGCCATCGGCCAGGTGGTGCGCGACCAGCTGCACGACAAGGCTCGCGAGGGCGATGCGGTGCTGGACCTCGCCGCCTCGCCATGGGACGGCGAGCTGAGGACGGTCGGCGCGGGGCTCAGGACGGCCCGGCCGCATGTGCGCGTGCTCGGCTGAGGCCGCACGCAATCGTCAAGCCAGGTCAGGTCAGATCTGGAATACCGGATTGCCGTGGCGCTCCAGCAGCGCCTCGATCAGCGCCATGTCGGCGATCTCGGGAGTACGGTCTTCCACCGCGCGCGACGGCCCGCAATAGGTGGCAGTCACGTGGCGCCTGACGGTCAGCACGCCGGATGCGGGCGGTGCGACTTCAACCGCCTGCCACGGTGCATGCCGGTAACTGCCTGCCTGCCAGCCTTCGGGCGTCAGGTGCACGGCTTCCCATTCTTCGATGACGGACATGATCGGTTCTCCTTGATTGAGGGATGAATCGTTAGCGGGACGGCACGCGCCGGCGCGGCGCATGCCATGACGCCGGCCTACGACTTGTGCCGGTAGTTGATGCGCCCCTTGGTGAGGTCATAGGGCGACATCTCCAGCGTGACGCGGTCGCCCGCCAGCACGCGGATGCGGTTCTTCTTCAGCCGCCCGGACGAATACGCCCAGACTTCGAAGCCGTTTTCCAGGATCACGCGGAAACGGTTGTCGGGCAGGACTTCCGACACCTTGCCGCCAAATTCGACCAGTTCTTCTTTTGCCAAGGGGGCTCCTTGCTGTAGCCGCGCCGCTTGTGCGCGAGCTGTTGTGACGGCCAACTGGACACCAACTGGCCGATGGGATGGGGCTTGCGATGCCTGGCTTACGGCTGGCGCAGGCGTGCTGCGGCGCGTTCGCCGGCACGGCGGGCGGACTGCCTGGCGCGGGCTTCAGAGCGGTGCGTGTCGTGGCGCATTGCCACGTTGGCGACGATGCGTTCGGCGCCATTGCGGTATTCCGCAATCATGTAGGTCGCGAACCAGAGGCCGGGTTCCTGCTGGATGGGATAGACGGAAACGGTGTAAGGGGTAGGGTTGACTCGATTCAATGTGATGCCTGTTCTAAGGCGCGGCCGCAGGGGCGCGGAGCATCGTTCCGATGCAGGCGTCGCGCGGTGGCGGCCGTTCGCCGTTGCTGTAGGCCAGCGTCGGGCCCGCGCGGCTGCGCAGGCGTTGCATCTGGCGTGAAGTGGACCATGCCTGCGCAAGCCGATGCGCCAGGTACAGGGGCGATCGTTGCGGAGCGGACGTGCCGCTGGTCGGATAGGGTGGTGGGCCGTTCTGCATAGGCTGGCCCAAAGACGCATCGGGTGTACGCCCGATATGCCGCCGCTGAATGCTTCTTGTGGGATTGTCTTGCGGCTGGCGCACAGATGTCGGGCGTTGCCGATCCGTGCATAGGATCCCGGATGATACCACTTCCGGGTCAATCCTGCCCGCGTGACGGGCAGTGCCCCTGGAGGGGCCGCCTTGCGGTGCCTAGAGTTCGCTGATCTGCGCGAAGCGCCGCGACAGGAAGTCGATCAGTTCACGCACCGAAGGCAGCAGCCCGCGCCGTGACGGGAACACGGCGTGGATCACGCCGCCCCTGACCGACCAGTCCGGCAGGACTTTTACCAGCTGGCCATCGCGCAGCTCGTCGGTCATCATCATGACCGGCAGCTGCACGATGCCGGCACCGGCCACGGCCGCGGTGCGCAGCATGATCATGTCGTCGGTGACCAGGCGGGGCTTGTGGTGCAGCTCGGCGCTGGCGCCATCGGGGCCGTACAGCGACCAGGTGTGCGAGGGGCGCGGCGGCCCCAGGTCCAGCGTTGGCAGCGCGTTGAGGTCCGCGGGCGCCAGCAGCGGCCCATGGCCGGCCAGCAGCGCCGGGCTGGCCACGAAGCACCAGGCGCGCTCGGCCAGCACGCGCATCACCAGGTCGCTGTCTTCCAGTGGCGGCACGCGCACGCGGATGGCCAGGTCGATCCCCTCCGCCACCACGTCCACGCGCCGGTTGGTGGCTTCCAGGTGCACGATGACCTTGGGGTTGGCCGCCATGAAATCCGCAATCATGTCTCCCACCCGCGCGTGCAGCAGCGCCACCGGGCAGCTCATGCGCACCAGGCCGCTGGGTTCGGCGCGGCTCTGCGCGATCGCGCTCTCGGCCGCTTCGGCCTCCACCAGCATGGCCTTGCAGTGGGCGTAGTAGGTCTGCCCCACTTCTGTCACGGAGAAACGCCGCGTCGAGCGCTGGATCAGGCGCACGCCCAGGCGTTCTTCCAGCATGGCCACGCGCCGGCTCAGCTTGGACTTGGGTATGCCGAGCACGCGCCCGGCGGGCGCAAAGCCCTGGTGATCGACTACCTGCGCGAAGTAATACAGGTCATTCAGGTCGGGATGCAAGCGGGCGGCTCCTGTCGTCCTGCCAGTAGGACGCTGAGGGCAGATTTTCCCTCCTAGCGATGCGATCTGCCAAGACCTATGCTTGCGCCACACGGTCGGCTTGGGGATTGCCCAGAGTCGCCGGTTTCGCCAACCGCATAGGAGAAAGCCAAATGACCACACCCGCGAATTTCAACGGCAAGCGTCCGGTACTGGATCCCGCCGATACGGCCATGCTGCTGATCGACCACCAGAGTGGCCTGTTCCAGACCGTTGGCGACATGCCGATGCCTGAGCTGCGCGCCCGTGCGGCCGCGCTGGCCAAGATGGCGACGCTGTGCAAGCTGCCGGTGATCACCACGGCATCCGTGCCGCAAGGCCCGAACGGCCCGCTGATTCCGGAAATCCACGAAAACGCCCCCCATGCCAAATATGTTGCGCGCAAGGGCGAGATCAACGCCTGGGACAACCCCGACTTTGTCGCCGCGGTGCGCGAGACCGGCAAGAAGACCCTGATCATCGCCGGCACCATCACCAGCGTGTGCATGGCATTCCCGTCGATCAGCGCGGTGGCTGACGGCTACAAGGTGTTTGCCGTGGTGGATGCATCGGGCACCTATTCGAAGATGGCGCAGGAAATCACCCTGGCGCGCATTGTCCAGGCCGGCGTGGTGCCGATGGATACCGCCGCCGTGGCCTCTGAGCTGCAGCAGAGCTGGAACCGCCCGGACGCGCAGCAATGGGCCGAGGTCTACACGCAGATCTTCCCGGCCTACCGCCTGCTGATTGAAAGCTATCTCAAGGCGCAGGACGTGGAGAAGAACCACGAGGTGCTGGACTCCAAGCGCTGACGCCTTGCCGGCAACGCACGGCATACCCAGGGGTACGCACGCGTGGCAGACGCCACGCGTGCGTACCTTTTTTTGTTGACAGGAGCACACCATGAGCAAGCCCTACAAGCGCCTTGACAAGAGCCAGGCAGCCGTCCTGATGGTCGATCACCAGGCCGGCCTGCTGTCGCTGGTGCGGGATATCGAGCCCGACAAGTTCAAGAACAACGTGCTGGCACTGGCCGACCTGGCCAAGTACTTCAAGCTGCCGACCGTGCTGACCACCAGCTTCGAGGATGGCCCCAACGGACCGCTGGTGCCTGAGCTCAAGGCCATGTTCCCTGACGCACCGTTCATTCCGCGCCCGGGCCAGATCAACGCCTGGGATAATGAGGACTTCGTTGCCGCGGTGCGTGCCACTGGCAAGAAGCAGCTGCTGATCGCCGGCGTGGTCACCGAAGTGTGCGTGGCCTTCCCGGCGTTGTCGGCGATCGAAGAGGGTTTCGAAGTTTTTGTCGTGACCGATGCCTCGGGCACCTTCAATGAAATCACGCGCGATTCCGCCTGGCAGCGGATGTCGGATGCCGGCGCGCAGCTGATGACGTGGTTCGGCGTGGCTTGCGAACTGCATCGCGACTGGCGCAACGACATCGAGGGCCTGGGCACGCTGTTCTCGAACCATATTCCGGATTACCGGAATTTGATTACGGCGTACACGACGGTGAAGGGCAGCAAGTAAGCTACGTCCTTCAGCGCTGCCGGTTCGCTCCCTCTCCCGCAAGTGAACTGACCCCGTAAAGTTGGAGAGTCAAAGCTAGGTGGAACCGAACTGAGCCCTGTACTGTACGGGGCTCAGTCC
>NZ_JBYSYA010000018.1:0-123343 GCF_058782785.1 Cupriavidus sp. FW306-01-F10A | reverse complement strand
GCCTGTGCCGCGGCGTACAGGCGCGGCGCCAGGCCCGCGCCGCGTCCGGCGGGCGCCACCGCCATGTCGTGCACGAACCAGGTGAGGGCGTCCGGCCCGGCGCCATGGCGCCAGCCATGGTCGAGCAGGCCGTCCAGCGGCGGCAGGGTGGCTTCGGGCCAGGCGTGGGTAAAGAGGTAGGCGGCGAGCGCGCCGGGATGTCCGGGATCGTCCGCGACCCAGCAGGTGGCGGGGGACAGCGCCAGCCGGCTTGCCAGCGCGGCCTGGCTCTCCAGCAGGACTTCGGTATAGCAGCTGGCTTGTACCGCCAGCACGGCCGGCAGGTCGGCTGTGACCATCGGCCGCACGGTGAAAATCGTCATCGGCCGATTATAGCCGGCGAGGTCCGTGCATCCATGCCCGCCATGGCGCGTTTGGCAAGGCCTGGCGGGGCCTTCAGGGTTCTCCCGGCTATGGTTTACGTGCCTGTGGTGCCCTGAGCAATGTCCTTACAATTTTCAAAAAACAACTAACGGAAACTGCCTCGCAAATCCTTTTTCCCCAGAACCAGCTTGCCGCCTCCTCAGGGGACCGGCCGGAGGAAATTGATGCCCGAAGTGCGCAATTTGTCGCGGCTTTGGCGAGGTAAAGCGAAGTTCGCGCCGCGCCCCCCACTGGGCGCCGTCCGGCGCTGGCTCCGGTCTTTCCTGTGCCTGTATGCCCTGGGGTGTGCCACGCTGGCGCTTGCGGTGCCAGCCATGCCGGCGCATGCGGGGACCCAGCAGCTCGCCCGCAGCATGTCGTTCCCCGACCGCCCGATGCGCCTGATCGTGCCATTCCCGGCCGGCGGCGTTGCCGATGCGGTGGCGCGCATGCTGGCCGAGCGCCTCTCCGTGCGGCTGGGCGTGCCGGTGGAGGTCGACAACCGGCCTGGCGCCGCCGGCACCATCGCCGGCGACGTGGTCGCCAAGGCCAGCTCCGATGGCCACACCCTGTTGTTGCACCAGGCCAATATGCTGATCCAGCCCGGACTGGAGCCGGTGCCGTACGACGTCGTGCGCGATTTCACGCCGGTTGCGCGCGTGGCCACCACGCCGCTGTTCCTGGTGATCGATGCCCGGCTGCCCATGCGCACGCCGGAGCAATGGATGACCGCGGTCAGGTCGAACCCGGGCTCCTACAGCTATGGCTACGGCCAGCCGGGCAGCCCCTCCCACCTGTACGCCGAGTACGCCGTGCGCGGCATCCGCAGCGGCGTGCCGCTGGTCACCGCCAAGGGTGAGGCCGCCGTGGTCCAGGAGATGCTGGCCGGCCGCGTCAGTGCCTGTTTCTGTTCGTTTGCCGCGGTCCAGGGCCAGGTCAGGAGCGGCGGGCTGCGCCTGCTCGGGGTGACGGGCGTGGCCCGCTCGCCGCTGGCGCCGCTGGTGCCGACGTTGCAGGAGTCGGGGCTGGAAGGCTATGCCGCGGCCGCCTGGTTTGGCGTGATGGCGCCGGCCAAGACCCCGCGCGCGATCGTCGCCAGGCTGGCGGTCGAGCTCGACGCGGTCATGTCCGAGCGCGAGGTGCGTTCGCGCCTGCAGGCGGCGGGGGTCACGCCGCTGCGCGATTCGCCGGAGGCGTTTGCCACCGCGATCCGCTCGGAATCTATCCAATGGCAGGTGATCCTGAAGGACGTCTCGCCGATACAGGAGCCTTGAGCAGCAAAGGGATGGGCAGGTTTGGGGGGCTAGGGCAAGTCTGGGAGGCTCCCCCGACGGGGGCATGTGGCGCGGGGCACACGGGCGCCAGCAGGGCTAGGTAGTACACCTTATAATGCGCGACTGTCCTGACCGGTGCCAACGTGACCGATTCTGCTCAAAACCTCGTCGAACTGACTGCGGTGGACTTCGCCTATGCGGACCACGGCAAGCCGATCCTGTCCGGCCTGACCATGCAATTCCCGCGTGGCAAGGTGATTGCGGTGATGGGCGGCTCGGGTTGCGGCAAGACCACGGTGCTGCGGCTGATCGGCGGCCAGGTCCGTCCGCAGGCAGGCACGGTCAGCTTTGCCGGCACCGATATCCACACGCTGGATACCCGCGGCCTGTACACGGTGCGCCGCCAGATGGGCATGCTGTTCCAGTTCGGCGCACTGTTTACCGATCTGTCGGTGTTCGACAATGTGGCGTTCCCGCTGCGCGAGCACACCGACCTGCCCGACTCGATGATCCGCGATCTGGTGCTGATGAAGCTCAACGCGGTCGGCCTGCGCGGCGCGCGCGACCTGATGCCGGCGCAGATCTCGGGCGGCATGGCGCGGCGCGTGGCGCTGGCGCGCGCGATTGCGCTGGACCCGGCGCTGCTGATGTATGACGAGCCCTTTGCCGGGCTGGACCCGATCTCGCTCGGACTGACCGCGCGCCTGATCCGCAGCCTGAACGACGCGCTGGGCGCCACCACGATCATCGTCTCGCACGACGTGCACGAGACCTTCCAGATCGCCGACTACGTCTATTTCATTGCCGACGGCCGCATCGTCGCGCAGGGCGAGCCCGAGGCGCTGCGTGCCTCCACCGACCCGTTCGTGCACCAGTTCGTCCATGCCGAGGCCGACGGCCCGGTGCCGTTCCACTACGCCGGACCTTCGCTGGCCGAGGATTTCGCCGGAGGAGCGCGGTGACGGACTTCTTTACCACCATCGGCGCGGCCGTGCGCCGCAGCGTGTCGGGGCTGGGCCGCGCCACGCGCATGTTCCTGACGCTGCTGGGCCTGTCGCCGACGCTGCTGCGCCGCTTCCGCCTGGTGACCGACCAGGTCTTCTTTGTCGGCAACCTGTCGCTGGTGATCATCGCGGTGTCGGGCCTGTTCGTCGGCTTCGTGCTTGGCCTGCAGGGCTACTACACGCTGAACCGCTACGGGTCCGAGCAGGCGCTTGGGCTGCTGGTGGCGTTGTCGCTGGTGCGCGAGCTGGGCCCGGTGGTGACCGCGCTGCTGTTCGCCGGCCGCGCCGGCACCTCGCTGACTGCCGAGATCGGCCTGATGAAGGCGGGCGAGCAGCTGACGGCCATGGAAATGATGGCGGTGAACCCGCTGCAGCGCGTGATCGCGCCGCGCTTCTGGGCAGGCGTGATCGCCATGCCGGTGCTGGCGGCGATCTTCAGCGCGGTCGGCATCCTGGGCGGCTACGTGGTGGGCGTGCAGTTGATCGGCGTTGACGCCGGCGCCTTCTGGTCGCAGATGCAGGGCGGCGTCGATGTGCGCGCCGACGTGCTCAATGGCGTGATCAAGAGCTTTATCTTTGGCATTGCCGTGACGTTTATTGCCCTGTACCAGGGCTTCGAGGCCAAGCCCACGCCGGAAGGCGTCTCGCGCGCGACCACCCGCACCGTGGTGATTGCGTCGCTGGCCGTGCTGGGGCTGGATTTCCTGCTGACCGCGCTAATGTTCAGCAACTGACGCGGGCCATACCAACGACAAGACAGCGACAAGAACACTACGGGGTTGAAGAAAGAGATTCCAATGAAAAAGAACGCACTCGATTTCTGGGTGGGGCTGTTCGTGGCGGCGGGGTTCGTCGCCGTGCTGTTCCTGGCCCTCAAGGCGGGGAACATGAGCGCCTTTTCCTTCCAGGACACCTACAGCGTGCAGGCGCGCTTTGACAACATCGGCGGGCTCAAGCCGCGCGCGCCGGTCAAGAGCGCGGGCGTGGTGGTCGGCCGCGTGGCGGCGATCCGCTTCGACGACAAGACCTACCAGGCCACCGTCGAGATGAGCCTGGAGAAGCGCTACCAGTTCCCCAAGGACACCTCGGCCAAGATCCTGACATCCGGATTGCTCGGCGAGCAGTACATCGGCCTTGAAGCCGGCGGCGACGCCGCCATGCTGGCCGAAGGCGCGCGCATCACCATGACGCAGTCGGCCGTGGTGCTGGAAAACCTGATCGGACAGTTCCTGTACAACAAGGCGGCAGATGCCGGCGGCGGTGCGCCGGCCGGTGCCAGCGCGCCGGCGCCGGCAGGGGACCTCAAATGAGCGTTGCGCCATCGTTCTGCAAGGGCCTGGCCGCAGTCGCTGCCGCGGCCGTGCTCGCCGGTTGCGCCACGGGCCCCACCGCCAATCCGAAAGACCCGCTTGAGCCGTTCAATCGCGAAATCTCGAAGATCAACGAAGACTTCGACAAGGGCATCCTGCGCCCGGTGGCCCAGGTCTATGCCGACTACATGCCCACGCCGGTGCAGCGCGCGGTGGAGAACTTCTTCTCCAACGTGAGCGATGTCTACTCGGCGGCGAACAACCTGCTGCAGGGCAAGCCCACCCGCGCCGCCGAGGACACCATGCGGGTGGCCATGAACACCGTGCTGGGGATCGGCGGCCTGATCGACATCGCCACCCCGGCCGGCCTGCCCAAGTACAAGGAAGACTTCGGCCAGACGCTGGGCGTGTGGGGCGTGCCGCCCGGGCCGTACCTGGTGCTGCCGCTGTTCGGGCCGAGCACCGTGCGCGACACCGGCGGCATGCTGGTGGACCGCAGTTTCGACCCGTCGGCCTATCTCTATCCGGTATCGCTGCGCAATTCGCTGACCGGCGTGCGCATCGTTGCCGGCCGGGCGCAGCTGCTCGGCGCCAGCAACCTGCTGGAGCAGGCGGCGCTGGACAAGTACTCGTTCCTGCGCGATTCCTACCTGCAGCGGCGCCAGTACCTGGTCTACGACGGCAACCCGCCTGACGGCGACGAAGATGCAGACAGCGCCCCGGAGACCCCGGCGGCGCGCCCTGAAGCCCCTGCCGGGACCGAAGGTGAAACGCCCGCGACGCCCGCCACGCCGGCTGCGCCGTCGCAGCCTGCAGCACAGGCGCCCGCCGCGCCGCCGGCCGACGCCTCGGCCCCGGCCGCCACCCCGGCGCAGCCTGCGCAGACGCCCTCGGGCGACCTGCAGCCTGAGAGCCAGAGCTTGCCGATACCGCCCATGGATCCGATGCAGCGGATCATGCCGGGGGTGCGTATCCGCTGACCCTGCGCGGCGCGGGCGGCTCCAGGGTCCGCGCCAGGCTGTGAATGCCCTGTGAGGGCTGAAACAATTTGTTTGTAAGTAGCGGGAAAGGCGCTTGCTGGTGCAACCACCGCCCCGCGCTTATGTTCCAATCTCCGCAAGGCCGCGCGCCAGCCTGGCGCCTGGCCAGTTCGCCCTCGGCGAAGAACGTCTTTGATAAAGAAGGAAAATCCATGATAAAGCGACTGTTGGTCCCCTTCCTTACGGTAGTTGCCTTCGCAGGCACGGCGCATGCCCAGGTGGCGGCCCAGGACGCGGCCACCCCGGATGGGCTGGTCAAGGCCGTGGTCAACGACGTGATGACCACCGTCAGGGCCGACAAGGACATGCAGGCCGGCAATATCGCCAAGATCACCGCGCTGGTCGAACAGAAGATCATCCCCAACGCCAACTTCCAGAAGACCACGCAGATCGCCATGGGCCGCAACTGGTCCAAGGCCACGCCCGAGCAGCAGAAGCAGATCACCGAGGAATTCAAGACCCTGCTGATCCGCACCTATGCCGGCGCCATTGCCCAGATCCGCGACCAGACCGTGCAGTACCGCCCGTACCGCGGCACGGCTGACGATACCGATGCCACCATCCGCACCCAGGTCGTCAACAAGGGCGAGCCGATCCAGATGGACTACCGCCTGGAAAAGACCGCCCAGGGCTGGAAGGTCTATGACATCAACGTGCTGGGCGCCTGGCTGACCGAAGCCTACAAGGGCAGCTTCAATACCATCGTCGGCCAGCAGGGCGTCGAGGGCGTGATCAAAACGCTGCAGGACCGCAACCGCCAGCTGGCCAGCGCCAAGAGCTGAGGCGCCTGCCCAACGGTGCGCCGCTGCAATGCAGCACGGCGCACCGATCTGCTCTACAATGGCCGCTCGCGGCACAGACTCCCGCCCGACGTGCGGGAGTCGTCGTTTTTGCCACTGTATTCAAGCTACCGATCCCCAGGCCACGCATCCATGCTCTCGCTAGGTACCTCGCTGACCAACCAGAACGCCGCCGCCGTGCTGCGTGACGGGCTGGCGCGCCTGGCGCAGGGCGAGGTGCAGGTCGACTGCACCGGCCTGGCGCAGGTGGATTCCTCCGCGGTCGCCGTGCTGCTGGCATGGAACCGCGCCGCCGCCGCGCGCAACCAGGCGCTGTCGCTGCGCGGCGTGCCGCCGCAGCTGTCGCAACTGGCCAGCCTGTACGGCGTGGACGGTCTGCTGGGCCTGGCCCCCGCGGCCGCAGCGCAGGGGCACCACCACCGACATTGATCCGGCATCGCCGGTCGCCAGCACGGCGGCCGCCCGCGATGCCGCGGCGACGGCCCTGCGCGGTCGCCGAGCCCTTGGGGGCGGATCAAGCGGGACCATCCCCGCATCCCCTATAATTCCGGGTTGTTCGCCCATCCCCCCGCCTGCTACCGGTTCATGCCATGCCGGGCCAGGAAGTCCGGGCACGCAGTTGCTCCCCAATTCCCGGCGGCCGGCCCCAAAAATGCCGAACCCGCCACAAACAATCGGCCATGAAAGCCATTGAAATCCACGACGTTCGCAAGCGCTACCGCAACCTGCAGGCGCTCAAGGGCGTCAGCTTCACCGTCGAACGCGGCGAATTCTTCGGCCTGCTCGGGCCCAACGGCGCCGGCAAGACCACGCTGATCTCGATCCTCGCCGGCCTGAACCGCGCCGATTCCGGCCGCGTCAGTGTGCTTGGCCACGATGTCGTTGCCGACTACCGGATGGCCCGGCGTATGCTGGGCGTGGTGCCGCAGGAGCTGGTGTTCGATCCGTTCTTCACGGTGCGCGAGACGCTGCGGCTGCAGTCGGGCTACTTTGGCCTGACCCGCAACGACGACTGGATCGACGAGATCATGGCCAACCTGGACCTGACCGGGAAAGCCGACGCCAATATGCGCCAGCTCTCGGGCGGCATGAAGCGGCGCGTGCTGGTGGCGCAGGCGCTGGTGCACCGCCCGCCGGTGATCGTGCTGGACGAGCCCACTGCCGGTGTGGACGTGGAACTGCGCCAGACGCTGTGGAAATTCATCTCGCGCCTGAACCGGGAAGGGCACACCATCATCCTGACCACGCACTACCTGGAAGAGGCCGAGGCCCTGTGCGACCGCATTGCCATGCTCAAGTTCGGCGAGGTGGTGACGCTGGACCGCACCAGCAACCTGCTGACGCAGTTTGCCGGCCTGCAGCTGGTGCTGACCTTTGCGCGCGGCGTCCTGCCGCCGGCGCTGGAGCCGCTGCGCATGCCGGCCAACCCCGGCGAGCGCGCGGTGCGCCTGCGATTGTCGGGCTACCAGGCGGTTGAACCGATCCTGGCCGCCTGCCGCGAAGCGGGCTGTGACATCGAAAACATGGAAATCAACAAGGCCGACCTCGAGGACGTATTTGTGCAGATCATGCGCCGCGAGGGGCATATGCCCGGTGCGCTGCCCGATCCGGCGATGGAGGCCGTGGCATGAAGCAGCCTGGCGATATCGAGGTCCTGGACGACACCGGCCTCGGGCCGATGGCCGTGGGCGGCCTGGTGGGTTTCCGCACCCTGCTGTACAAGGAAGTGCTGCGTTTCTGGAAGGTGAGCTTCCAGACCGTGGCCGCGCCGGTGCTGACCGCGGTGCTGTACCTGCTGATCTTCGGCCATGTGCTGGAAGACCGGGTCAAGGTCTATGACCAGATCAGCTACACCGCCTTCCTGGTGCCCGGCCTGGTGATGATGAGCGTGCTGCAGAACGCGTTTGCCAACAGCTCGTCATCGCTGATCCAGTCCAAGATCACCGGCAACCTGGTGTTCGTGCTGCTGCCGCCCTTGTCGCACTGGGAAATGTTCGGCGCCTATGTGGTGGCCTCGGTGATCCGCGGGCTGACCGTGGGCCTGGGCGTGCTGCTGGTGACGGCGTGGTTTGCCAACCTGCATTTTGCCAATGTGGGCTGGATCCTCGTCTTTGCGCTGCTGGGTGCGGGCATCCTAGGCACGCTGGGCCTGATCGCCGGCATCTGGGCCGAGAAATTCGACCAGTTGGCCGCGTTCCAGAACTTCCTGATCATGCCGGCAACTTTCCTGTCCGGCGTGTTCTATTCGATCCATTCGCTGCCCGCCTTCTGGCAGGCGGTGTCCCATGCCAATCCGTTCTTCTACATGATCGATGGCTTCCGCTATGGCTTCTTCGGCGTCTCGGACGTGTCGCCGCTGTTCAGCCTGGCGGTGGTCGGATCGGCGTTCGTGGTGCTGGCCGCGCTGGCGCTGCGCTTGCTGAAGTCCGGATACAAGCTGCGCCACTGAACTGTGGCCGGCCATACTGAATCACGCTGAAGAGAACCCCATGCTGCCTACACCGGAACAAGTCAGGGATTACATTGCCCAAGGACTGCCCTGCGAACATCTGCAAGTCGAGGGCGATGGCCAGCACTTCTTTGCCACCATCGTCAGCGCCGAATTTGAAGGCAAGCGGCTGATCCAGCGCCACCAGCGCGTCTATGCCGCGCTGGGCGACCGCATGCGTGCCGAGATCCACGCGCTGTCGATGAAGACGCTGACGCCTGCCGAGTGGCAGGCGGGCGAAGGCAAGTAAGCCCCGCCAATATGCGCCGCGCCACCCGCGCGGCCCCAGAACCATGACGCCGGGCGCGTGCCCGGCTCCAGACGACAGAACATGGACAAATTCCAGATCCACGGCAATGGCCCGCTGAAGGGCGAAATCCGCGTGTCGGGCGCCAAGAACGCAGCCCTGCCGATCCTGTGCGCGGGCCTGCTGACGGCGGATACCGTTTCGCTGGACAACGTGCCTAACCTGCAGGACGTGCGCACCACCCTCAAGCTGCTGCGCCAGATGGGCATGCAGGCCGAGCTGGATGGCGCCCGCGTGACCCTGAACGGCGCCGACGTCAACGTGCTCGAGGCCCCGTACGAGCTGGTCAAGACCATGCGCGCCTCGATCCTGGTGCTGGGCCCGCTGGTGGCCCGCTTCGGCGAGGCCCGCGTGTCGCTGCCCGGCGGCTGCGGCATCGGCGCGCGCCCGGTCGACCAGCACATCAAGGGCCTGCAGGCGATGGGCGCCGAGATCACCATCGAACACGGCTTTATCCATGCGCGGGCCAAGCGCCTGAAGGGCGCGCGCGTGGTCACCGACATGATCACCGTGACCGGCACCGAGAACCTGCTGATGGCCGCCACGCTGGCCGAAGGCGAGACCGTGCTGGAAAACGCCGCGCGCGAGCCCGAGGTGACCGACCTGGCCCAACTGCTGGTCAAGATGGGCGCGAAGATCGAAGGCATCGGCACCGACCGTCTGGTAGTGCAGGGCGTGGAGCGCCTGCATGGCGCCAGCCACAGCGTGATCGCCGACCGCATCGAGGCCGGTACCTTCCTGTGCGCCGCCGCCGCGACGCTGGGCGACCTGGTGCTGCGCGGCGTGCAGCCGGACATCCTCGACACCGTGCTCGACAAGCTGCGCGAAGCCGGCGCAAAGCTCGAGACCGGCGCCGACTGGATCCGCCTGGCCATGCCCCAACGCGCGAAGGCCGTGAGTTTCCGCACCTCGGAATACCCGGCCTTCCCGACCGACATGCAGGCCCAGTTCATGGCGCTCAATGCCGTGGCCGAAGGCACCGCGCGCGTGACCGAGACCATCTTCGAAAACCGCTTCATGCACGTGCAGGAACTGAACCGCCTGGGCGCCGACATCGCGGTCGAAGGCAATACCGCGGTGGTCAACGGCGTGCCGCGCCTGTCGGGCGCCAACGTGATGGCGACCGACCTGCGCGCCTCGGCCAGCCTGGTGATCGCCGGCCTGGTGGCCGATGGCGAGACCGTGATCGACCGCATCTACCACCTGGACCGCGGCTACGACCGCATGGAAGACAAGCTGTCGGCAGTGGGCGCGAAGATCCGCCGCATTGCCTGAGGAAGTCCGATGAGCCCCACTTTCAACGCATCGCCCAACCAGCTGACGCTGGCGCTGTCCAAGGGCCGCATCTTCACCGAGACGCTGCCGCTCTTGGAAGCCGCCGGCATCCGCGTCACCGAGGACCCCGAGACCTCGCGCAAGCTGATCCTGCCGACCTCCGATCCGGCCGTGCGCGTGGTGATCGTGCGCGCCTCGGACGTGCCGACCTACGTCCAGTATGGCGCCGCCGATTTCGGCGTGGCCGGCAAGGACGTGCTGATGGAAAGCGGCATGGCCGGCCTGTACGCGCCGATCGACCTGAACATCGCGCGCTGCCGCATGTCGGTGGCGGTGCCGGCCGGGTTTGACTATGCCAACGCGGTGCGCCAGGGCGCGCGCCTGGCCGTGGCCACCAAGTATGTGCAGACCGCGCGCGAGCATTTTGCGAAAAAGGGCGTTCACGTCGACCTGATCAAGCTGTACGGTTCGATGGAGCTGGGCCCGCTGGTGGGCCTGTCCGACGCCATCGTCGACCTGGTCAGCACTGGCAGCACGCTGCGCGCCAACAACCTGGTTGAAGTCGAAGAGATCGTGCAGATCTCGTCGCGGCTGGTGGTGAACCAGGCCGCGCTCAAACTCAAGCGCGAGCGGCTTGCGCCGATTCTCGACGCATTCGAACGGGCTTCGGCGGCGCTGGCGTAAGGCCACACCAGGCCCGCGCCGACTGAGAGGAAAGTAGTCATGAACGCAACCGAAATGGAAAACCTGCCGATCCGCCGGCTCGATTCCAGCAAGCCTGGCTTTGCCGAGGCGCTGCGCCAGGTGCTGGCCTTCGAGGCTGGCGAGGACGAGGCCATCGATCGCGCCGCGGCGCAGATCCTGGCTGACGTGAAGGCGCGCGGGGATGCCGCGGTGCTGGAATACACCAAGCGCTTCGACCGCGTGGAAGCGTCGTCGATGGGCGCGCTGGAGGTGTCGCAGCAGCAGCTCGAAGCCGCGCTCGAAGACCTCGAGCCCAAGCGCCGCGCCGCGCTGGAGGCCGCCGCCGCGCGCGTGCGCGCCTACCACGAGAAGCAGAAGATCGAATGCGGCAGCCACAGCTGGGAATACACCGAGGCCGACGGCACCATGCTCGGCCAGAAGGTGACGCCGCTGGACCGCGTCGGCATCTATGTGCCGGGCGGCAAGGCCGCGTATCCGTCGTCGGTGCTGATGAACGCAATCCCGGCGCGCGTGGCGGGCGTGAAGGAAATCATCATGGTCGTGCCCACGCCGGGCGGCGTGCGCAATGAGCTGGTGCTGGCCGCCGCGCAGATCGCCGGCGTGGACCGCGTGTTCACCATCGGCGGTGCCCAGGCGATTGGCGCGCTGGCCTACGGCACGGCGACGCTGCCGCAGGTCGACAAGATCGTCGGCCCGGGCAATGCCTATGTGGCCGCGGCCAAGCGGCGCGTATTCGGCACCGTCGGCATCGACATGATTGCCGGCCCGTCCGAGATCCTGGTGATCTGCGACGGCACCACCGACCCCGACTGGGTGGCGATGGACCTGTTCTCGCAGGCCGAGCACGACGAACTGGCGCAGTCGATCCTGCTGTGCCCGGACGCCGGCTATATCGCCCGCGTCGAAGCCAGCATCCAGCGCCAGCTCGGCACCATGCCGCGGCGCGAGGTGATTGCCGCCTCGATCTCCGGCCGTGGCGCGCTGATCAAGGTTCGCGACATGGAAGAGGCCTGCGAGATCGCCAACGCGATCGCGCCCGAGCACCTGGAGATCTCCGCCGAGAACCCGCGCCAGTGGAGCGAGAAGATCCGCCACGCCGGCGCCATCTTCCTGGGCCCCTATACCAGCGAGTCGCTCGGCGATTACTGCGCAGGCCCGAACCACGTGCTGCCGACCTCGCGCACCGCGCGCTTCTCTTCGCCGCTGGGCGTCTATGACTTCCAGAAGCGTTCGAGCCTGATCGAAGTGAGCGAGGGCGGGGCGCAGATGCTCGGCCAGATCGCCGCCGAGCTGGCCTATGGCGAAGGCCTGCAGGCCCACGCCCGCAGCGCGGAATATCGGTTCACCAAACGCAGTTGATCTACTGACCCACGCTGCCTGATAACGCAGCCAACTTTGGAGTTCCCATGTCAGCCGTAGAGCCCTCCCTGATCGAACGCATCATCCGTGACGACGTGCGCGCCATGGGCGCCTACCACGTGCCGGATTCGCACGGTCTGGTCAAGCTCGACGCGATGGAGAACCCGTACCGGCTGCCTCCCGATCTGCGCCGCGAACTGGCCGAGCGCCTGGGCGAGGTCGCGCTGAACCGCTACCCCGTGCCCAGCAGCGAAGCGCTGCGCGCCAAGCTGAAGACTGTGATGCAGGTGCCCGCCGGCATGGACGTGCTGCTTGGCAACGGCTCCGACGAGATCATCAGCATGCTGGCGCTGGCCGCGGCCAGGCCCGGCGCCAAGGTGATGGCGCCGGTGCCGGGCTTCGTCATGTACGCAATGTCGGCGCAGTTCGCCGGCCTGCAGTTCGTCGGCGTGCCGCTGCGCGCGGACTTCACGCTCGACCGCGCCGCCATGCTGGCGGCGATGGCCGAGCACCAGCCCGCCATCATCTACCTGGCGTACCCGAACAACCCCACCGGCAACCTGTTCGATGCCGCCGACATGGAGGGCATCGTCCGCGCCGCCCAGGGCGAGGTCTGCAACAGCCTGGTGGTGGTCGACGAGGCCTACCAGCCGTTCGCGCAGCACAGCTGGATGCCGCGCCTGACGGAATTCGGCAACCTGCTGGTGATGCGCACCGTGTCCAAGCTGGGCCTGGCCGGCATCCGCCTGGGCTACTTGGCCGGCGCGCCCGAATGGCTGTCGCAGCTGGACAAGGTGCGCCCGCCGTACAACGTCAACGTGCTGACCGAAGCCGCCGCGCTGTTCGCGCTGGAGCACGTGTCGGTGCTGGACGAACAGGCCGCCCAGCTGCGCGACGAACGCACCTGCGTGGCCGAAGGCATGGCCGCGCATGCGGGCGTGACGGTGTTCCCCAGCGCCGCCAATTTCCTGCTCGCGCGCGTGCCGGATGCCGCACAGACGTTCGACCGGCTGCTGGCCCGCAAGGTATTGATCAAGAACGTGAGTAAAATGCACCCGTTGCTGGCCAATTGTCTGCGCGTCACGGTCAGCACCCCCGAAGAAAACGCGCAGTTCCTTGAGGCATTCGCAGCGTCGCTGCAGGATTAACACCATGCGTGTTGCAGAGGTCACCCGCAATACTTCGGAAACGCAAATTCGCGTTTCCCTGAATCTCGACGGCAGCGGCCGCCAGAAACTGGCGTCCGGCGTGCCGTTCCTTGACCACATGCTGGACCAGATCGCCCGGCATGGCATGTTCGACCTGGAGGTCGAAGCCACCGGCGACACGCATATCGACGACCACCATACGGTGGAAGACGTGGGCATCACGCTCGGCCAGGCGGTGGCAAAGGCCATCGGCGACAAGAAAGGCATCACCCGCTACGGCCACAGCTACGTGCCGCTGGACGAATGCCTGTCGCGCGTGGTGATCGATTTCTCCGGCCGCCCCGGCCTGGAATTCCACGTGCCGTTCACGCGTGCGCGCGTGGGCAGCTTCGACGTGGACCTGACCATCGAATTCTTCCGCGGCTTCGTCAACCATGCGGGCGTGACCCTGCATATCGACAACCTGCGCGGCATCAATGCCCACCATCAGTGCGAAACCGTGTTCAAGGCCTTTGGCCGGGCACTGCGCATGGCGGTGGAGCTGGACCCGCGCGCGGCGAACACGATCCCGTCGACCAAGGGTACGCTCTGACCTTTCCACCACGGTAGGCGTGCCGGCTGGTTGCGGCGCCCGCTGACCTTCCAAGCCTGAACCTGGCCAGCGATGCTGGCGACCCGCAACCGATGGATACGCTCAAGTCGTTTATTTCGCTGCTGGCGCTGATCAACCCGATCGGGGCGATCCCGTTCTTCATCAGCCTGACCAGCCTGCAGACGGAAGCGGAAAAGCTGCGTACCATCAAGATCGCATCGGTTTCGGTGGCGATCGTGGTGGCGGTGTCGGCCTTGCTGGGGCAGCAGATCATCGAGTTCTTCAATATCTCGGTGGCGTCGCTGCAGGTGGGTGGCGGGCTCATCATGATCATGATGGCCATGAACATGCTGAACGCGCAGACCAGCCGCACCAAGGCCACGCCGGAAGAAGAGGACGAGGCCGAGGTAAAGTCCAGCATCGCGGTGGTGCCGCTGGCGCTGCCGCTGCTGACCGGGCCGGGCTCGATCAGCACGGTGATCGTCTATGCCGGCAAGACCCAGCACTGGTACCAGTTGCTGATCCTGGTCGGCCTTGGCGTGGTGATCGGTGCGGTGGTGTACCTGGTGTTCCGCGCGGCCGACCCGATCGCCCGGGTCATCGGCCGCACCGGCATCAATATCGGCACGCGCCTGATGGGGCTGATCCTGTCGGCGCTGGCCGTGGAATTCATTGTGGACGGGCTGAAGACATTGTTGCCTGTTTTGAAATCATGACTACCATAGCAATTGTGGATTACGGCATGGGCAACCTGCGCTCGGTGGCGCAGGCGCTGCGTGCCGCGGCGCCGGAAGCGGACGTGCGTGTGGTGGATGCCCCCGAAGGCATCCGCTCGGCCGACCGCGTGGTGCTGCCCGGCCAGGGCGCGATGCCCGACTGCATGTCGGCGCTGGGCGCGTCCGGGCTGCAGGAGGCGGTGGTGCAGGCCGCCGCCAGCAAGCCGATGCTGGGTGTGTGCGTGGGCGAGCAGATGCTGTTCGAGTTCAGCACCGAAAGCCGGGCCGGCGCGGACCGTACGCCGGCGCTGGGCCTGATGCCCGGCCAGGTGGTGCGCTTTGCGCTGGACGGCATGACGCAGCCCGACGGCTCGCGCTACAAGGTGCCGCAGATGGGTTGGAACCGGGTGCGCCAGGCCAGGCCTCACCCGCTGTGGGACGGTATCCCGGACGACAGCTGGTTCTATTTCGTCCACAGTTACTATGTGCAGGCGCAGGACCCGGCCCATGTTGCCGGTGAAACGGAATACGGAGTCGTATTTACCAGCGCGGTAGCGCGCGATAATATTTTCGCGACGCAGTTCCACCCCGAGAAGAGCGCGGCCCTGGGCCTGCAGCTGTACCGGAACTTCGTCCACTGGAATCCCTGACCCGATTCGTTTTTTTACCGATCATCGACCGCTAACTCGACCCGTCACCCGACCTGTTTCCGATCGACTATCGACCCGACCTGACCGGCAGCGCCGGTCTCGCTCAATCTCTATCACTCAACCACGCTCGTCACGCATATGTTGCTCATTCCGGCCATCGACCTGAAGGACGGTCAGTGTGTACGCCTCAAACAAGGCGACATGGACCAGGCCACCGTCTTTTCCGAAGATCCCGCCGCCATGGCACGCCACTGGGTGGAGCAGGGCGCCCGCCGCCTGCACCTGGTGGACCTGAATGGCGCGTTCGTGGGCAAGCCCCGCAACGAGGAGGCCATCAAGGCCATCATCGCCGAGGTCGGCGACGAGATCCCGGTGCAGCTGGGGGGCGGCATCCGCGACCTGAACACCATCGAACGCTGGCTGGATGACGGGCTGTCGTACGTCATCATCGGCACCGCCGCGGTGAAAAACCCCGGCTTCCTGAAGGACGCCTGCTCGGCCTTCGGCGGCCATATCATCGTCGGCCTGGATGCCAAGGACGGCAAGGTGGCGACCGACGGCTGGAGCAAGCTGACCGGCCACGAGGTGGCGGACCTGGCACGCAAGTATGAAGACTACGGCGTCGAGGCGATCATCTACACCGATATTGGCCGCGACGGCATGCTGCAGGGGATCAATATCGATGCCACCGTCAAGCTGGCGCAATCGATGTCGATCCCGGTGATCGCCAGCGGCGGGCTGTCCAACCTGGCCGACATCGACAACCTCTGCGCGGTCGAGGGCGAAGGTGTCGAAGGCGTCATTTGCGGCCGCGCGATCTACTCCGGGGATCTCAACTTTGCCGCCGCGCAGGCGCTGGCGGACAAGCTGCGCGACGGGCAATAAGGCAACGCGCCGCGGGCGCAGCCGCCGCCAGACTGGAGCTGGCGGCGGACAAGGAATCTCATGCTAGCCAAACGTATCATCCCCTGCCTGGACGTGACCAACGGGCGGGTGGTCAAGGGCGTCAACTTTGTCGAGCTGCGCGACGCGGGCGATCCCGTGGAAATCGCGCGCCGCTATGATGAGCAGGGCGCCGATGAAATCACATTCCTGGACATCACCGCGACCAGCGACGGGCGTGACCTGATGCTGCACATCATCGAGGCTGTGGCTTCGCAGGTCTTTATCCCGCTGACGGTGGGCGGCGGCGTGCGCACGGTCGAAGACGTGCGGCGCCTGCTCAATGCCGGCGCGGACAAGATCAGCGTCAACTCGTCGGCCATCGCCAATCCGCAACTGGTCTCGGACGCCACCGCCAGGTACGGCTCGCAGTGCATCGTGGTGGCGATCGACGCCAAGCGCAGCTCCGCCCCGGGCGAAGCGCCGCGCTGGGAAGTCTTCACCCATGGCGGGCGCAAGGCCACCGGGCTGGACGCGGTCGAATGGGCGCGAGAGATGGCCGCGCGCGGCGCCGGCGAGATCCTGCTGACCAGCATGGACCGCGACGGCACCAAGAGCGGTTTCGACCTGGAACTGACCCGCGCCGTCAGCGACGCGGTACCTGTGCCGGTGATCGCCTCGGGCGGCGTCGGCGGCCTGCAGGACCTGGCCGACGGCATCACCCAGGGCCGCGCCGACGCGGTGCTGGCCGCCAGCATCTTCCACTACGGGCAACACACCGTGGGCGAAGCCAAGGCATTCATGGCCCGCGAGGGCATTCCCGTGCGGATCTGATCATGGCAAAGAAGTGGCTCAACAAGGTCAAATGGGACGATAACGGCCTGGTGCCGGTGATCGTGCAGGAAGTCGGCTCGAACGACGTGCTGATGTTCGCGTTCATGAACCGCGACGCGCTGCAGCGCACCGTGGAGCTGGGCGAGGCCGTGTTCTGGTCGCGCTCGCGCAAGCGCCTGTGGCACAAGGGCGAAGAGTCCGGCCACGTGCAGAAGGTGCATGAGATCCGCCTGGACTGCGATGAAGACGTGGTCCTGCTAAAGGTGACCCAGATCGACAATATCGCCTGCCATACCGGGCGCCATTCCTGCTTCTTCCAGAAGTTCGAGGGTGATGTGGAGGCCGGCGACTGGCAGACGGTCGAGCCGGTGCTGAAGGACCCTGCCCAGATCTACACCAAGCCATGAGCGACACCCAACTCAGCAGCAACGATGTCCTGGCGCGCCTGGCCGAAGTGCTGGAATCGCGCAAGCCCGCCAACGGCGGCGACCCTGACAAGTCCTATGTGGCGCGCCTGTTCAGCAAGGGCGACGACGCCATCCTGAAGAAGATCGGCGAGGAAGCCACCGAGACCGTGATGGCCGCCAAGGACGCGCGCGCCGCCGGGCAGACTGGCGCCGAGGCCGGCAAGGTGGTCTACGAAGTGGCCGACCTGTGGTTCCATTGCATGGTATTGCTGGCCAACTTCGGCCTGACCCCTGCGGATGTGGTCAACGAGCTCGCGCGGCGCGAAGGGCTGTCCGGCCTCGAGGAAAAGGCCCGGCGCAAGGACTAGGTGGCCCGCGCAGGCTGGTCTTCCGCCTGCCCAAGGCAGGCTCTTAATAAAAGGGCGATTATGGCGAACGACTACACCGGGCAAGTCACCACCCCCAGCGGCGAACAGTTGAGCAGCCTGCGCAAGCTGCTGCACATCCTGTATGCCCTGTATGCGATCTTCTGGCTGACCGGCGGCATCACCGCGCTGATTGCAATCGTGATCAACTACGTCAAGCGCGACGACGCTCGCGGCTCGCTGTATGCCTCGCACTTCGCCTGGCAGATCCGTTCGTTCTGGTGGTCAGTAGTGTGGGGCGTGCTTGGCGGGGTGCTGTTCGCGACAGTCGTGCTGATGCCGCTGGCCTTTGCCGTCTGGGGCGTGCTGTCGCTGTGGATGCTGTATCGTATCGTCAAGGGCTGGCTGTACCTGAATGACAGCAAGCCGATGTACCCGGATCAGCAGTTCTGATGCCGGGCAGGCCGGGGCGCACGAAGCTGACAGCGGGTGCCGCGGCCGTCGCAATGAAATCTTCATGAACGCTCAGGATAATTGCATCTTCTGCAAGATCGTGGCCGGCCAGCTACCGTCGCGCAAGGTCTACGAAGACGACGACATGGTGGCCTTCCACGATATCCATCCCAAGGCCCCGGTACACTTTCTGGTCGTTCCCAGGTTGCATGTCGACTCGCTGGCCGATTGCGGCGCCGGCGAAGGGGCGGTGCTTGCTAGAATGATGCTGAAGGTGCCTGAACTGGCGCGCGCGGCAGGTTGTGCCAACGGTTTCCGGACGGTGATCAATACCGGCCCGGACGGTGGGCAAGAGGTCTACCACCTGCACCTGCATGTGCTGGGTGGGCCGCGCCACGAGTGGAAAGGACCGCTGCCCTGACCGGGCAGCCTTGGCATGGGAGCGCCCGCGGCGTTAACGCCTCGGGGCAGAAGCTGCGCCGGCAACCGTCGCCCGGCGCGGCCATAACGGGACGGAACAACGGGTCCGGGCATATCTGATTACGCCCGCGGCTTCATCAGGAGCAAGAAATGGGTTCGTTTAGCATTTGGCACTGGCTGATCGTGCTGGTGATCGTCATGCTCGTGTTCGGCACCAAGAAACTGCGCAATATCGGCCAGGACCTGGGCGGCGCGGTCAAGGGCTTCAAGGATGGCATGAAGGACGGCGAGGGCAAGGCTGCCGCCGATCCCGCCCAGTCCAAGGAACTGCGCGACTCCACCACCATCGACGTCGAAGCCAAGGAAAAGACCCGCCAGCAGTAATCCGGCGGTGTGTCATCCCTTCGACGCAAACCTCGCTGCCTGCGTGTCGTCCCGCGCCTGCGCTTTTCCGCATGTTGTCCGCATGATGTGTCCGCATGATTGATCTCGGCATTTCCAAGCTGGCGCTGATCGGCGCCGTGGCACTGATCGTGATTGGTCCCGAACGGCTGCCCAAGGTTGCGCGCACTGTGGGCGCGCTGGTCGGCCGGGCGCAGCGCTACATCAACGACGTCAAGGCCGAAGTCAGCCGCGAGGTTGAACTGGAAGAACTGCGCAAGATGCGCACGGAATTCGAGGACGCCGCGCGCGATGTCGAGCGCACCATTCACAAGGAAGTCAGCGAGCAGACCCAGGCGCTGAACGAAGCCCTGGGCGGTGCCGAGGGAACCAGCGGCGGCAGTAGCGCCGACGCCGGTGGCGGCTTCGTGCCAAGCTGGGATGCGGCCCACAAGGCGCACAACGGGCGCAAGAGCTGGCGCGTCAAGCAGGGCGCCCGCCCGCTCTGGTTCAAGCGCCAGCACAATGTCCGCGTCTGGGTGCAGTCGGGCGCGGCGCGCGTCAAGCGCCACCGGCCGGTCACCCGGCCATCCCGATCCTTCTTCGAGTGAGCATGCGCCGCGGCAACACCTTGCCGGCCGTCGTTCCGGCCGCTGCCGTCGTGGCCGCAGTCCTGGTTGCATTCGCGCGCCGCCGCGTTGCGGCCCCATCGATCCACCTTGCCAGCCCCCGCGGCTGAGCGGTTCACGCCATGAGCGACACCCGGTCCCCAGATCCCCAAGACCCGCAAGACGAGTCGCAGCAGGAAACCTTTATTTCCCACCTGGTCGAACTGCGCCAACGCCTGGTCAAGGCGGTGGCCGGCATCATCCTGGTCTTCGTCAGCCTGGTCTACTGGGCCCCGGTGATTTTCAACCTGTTTGCCGCGCCGCTGATGGAGTCGCTGCCCAAGGGCGGCAAGATGATCGTGACCGATGTCACCGGCTCGTTCTTCGTGCCGATGAAAGTCACCTTGCTGGTGGCCTTCCTGATCGCGCTGCCGTGGGTGCTGTACCAGGTCTGGCAGTTTGTCGCGCCCGGCCTGTACCAGCATGAGAAGCGCCTGATCCTGCCGCTGGTATCGAGCAGCTATTTCCTGTTCCTGTGCGGCGTGGCGTTCGCGTATTTCCTGGTGTTCCCCACGGTGTTCCATTTCATGGCGCACTACAACGCCCCGCTGGGGGCGGAGATGTCGACTGACATCGACAAATACCTCAGCTTTGCCATGACCACTTTCCTGGCCTTCGGCATCACCTTCGAGGTGCCGGTGGTGGTGATCGTGCTGGTGCGCTTTGGCGTGGTGGAGCTGGAAAAGCTCAAGCAGATCCGCCCCTATGTGATCGTGGGGGCCTTCATCATCGCGGCCATCGTGACCCCTCCCGATGTGCTGTCGCAGCTGCTGCTGGCCGTGCCGCTGGTGGCGCTTTATGAACTGGGACTGCTGCTGGCGCGTTTTGTCGGCCGTCCGTCCCCTGAAGCGGCTGCTTCAGGGGAAACGCAGCCCGACTAATTCGGCTGAGGTAGGCCTTTCAGGCCTGCCTAGCCCCGTTTTGCACCAAAACGGGGATTTCCCCATCCATTCCTGTTGCTCCCCCACAACAAAAACCGCCAGTAAGCATGGTTTACGCCGAAAAAGCCTTCTGACGGCCGGGGGGGCTGGCACATAATACGCAGCAGACGTGAATGTAAATGCGTCGCCCAAGTACTTGGGCAACCAAGATTTCCCAATCAGTTGACAAGGAAAGTGTCGATATGAAGATGAAACTGTTTGCTGCTGCCGTCGCCGCTCTGGCCGCTGGTGGCGCGTATGCCCAATCGAGCGTGACCCTGTACGGCGTGGCTGACGTCGGCCTCGAGTACGTCAACAACGCCAACGCCGCTGGCGACGACCTGTTCCGCATGTCGTCGGGTAACCAGTCCGGTTCGCGCTGGGGCCTGCGTGGCGTGGAAGACCTGGGCGGCGGCCTGAAGGGCGTGTTCGTGCTGGAAAGCGGTTTCGACCTGGACAACGGCACGTCGGCTCAAGGTGGTCGTCTGTTCGGTCGTCAAGCCTACGTCGGTCTGCAAAGCCAATTCGGCTCGCTGCTGCTGGGCCGTCAGCAAACGTCGTTCTATGACTTCGGTCTGCAGTTCGACCCGATGGCCATTTCGTCGCGCTACGGCATCCTGTCGCAAGACGCTCAATTCGCTGCGCGCGCTGATAACACCGTCAAGTACATCGGCAAGTTCGGTGGCCTGACCGCTTCGGCCTTCTACAGCTTCAACAACAACGGCCAGGAAGTCGCCGGCGCATTCCGCCGCGGCCAACAGTACGGCGCCCTGGTGAGCTACGCAGCTGGCCCGTTCGCAGTTGGTGCTGCTTATGACGAAATCCACGGCACCGTGTCGGCTGGTGGCGTTGACCAAAGCGGCCAGCGCACTCGCCGCGCTACCGTTGGCGCCAACTACGCCTTCGGTCCGGCCAAGGTCTATGCCGGCTATCGCTGGGCCAAGGCCTTCGACGGCGCTGCGCTGCCTGGCGGCACGACGGTTGACAACGGTATCCTGACCACGTCGACGGCTTCGAACCTGTACTGGCTGGGTCTGGGTTACCAGCTGACCCCGGCGTTCTCGCTGTCGGGCGCTGCTTACTACCAAGACTTCCGCAAGAGCGAAGCGGATCCGTGGCAGTTCGTGATCACGGCCGACTACGCGCTGTCGAAGCGTACCGACGTGTACACCTCGCTGTCGTACACCCTGAACGACAAGGGCTCGGCCCTGGGCGTGAACGGTTTCAACACCGCCACCACCACCAACGTTCAGGCGAACAAGGATCAGTTCGGTGCTGTGGTTGGTCTGCGCCACAAGTTCTAATCTGACGCGGGCGTAAGCTCGCTTAGGATTGGCTTGAACCAAAAGGCCGGCATCCGTAAGGATGCCGGCCTTTTGTCTTGTGCGGCACCAAGTGCTGGTACAGGCTGTTGCGCTGCTATTGTGCTGTGCCAGCCATGCCGTGCCTGGATAGCCGGCCGGAGAACGGGTGGCGTGGGCGCAGCGCGGTGTGCCGGCATTCTGCTTCGCGGCGATGTGGATCGGGCGCGGCGTTGCTCGTGCCGATCGTGACCGGTATGCACGTCGATCACGCCCCCGGGCGTGAGTTGCGCCTACCAGTGACGACCCCTGGTTCCACCGCCGCGATCCGGCAGCGCGGCGCGGCATTCCGTGATCGTTGCCTCGATGCCAAGGGCAGCAACTGCGCCAGGCATAAAAAAACCCCGCCATCCAGGGCGGGGCTTCTTCTTCAGGGCCGTGTCGTCGTGCCCGGCCTCACTCTTCCTCTTCAAACGGCAGCGAGCGGCGCGGCGGCGGAGGCCGTTTGCCGATGGTCACCGTCAGGTCCGTTGGCTTGCCGCGGCGGATCACGGTCATCTTGATGTCCACGCCCGGCTTGAGCTGGGCAATCGCGTTGAGCAGCGCGGTCGTGTCCGTGATCGACAAGCCATCCACCTTGGTCAGCACATCGCCGGGCTTCACGCCCGCCTTGTCGGCCGGCCCACCCTGGACCACCGCGGCGATCAGTGCGCCTTCCTTGGCATCGAGGCCGAACGATTCGGCGATCTCGGGCGTCATGTCCTGCGGCTCGACCCCGATCCAGCCACGCGTCACGCTGCCGGTGGAAATGATCGATTCCATCACCTGCTTGGCGGTCGACACCGGAATCGCAAAGCCGATCCCCAGCGAGCCGCCCGAACGCGAGTAGATCGCCGTGTTGATGCCCAGCAGGTTGCCCTGCGCATCCACCAGCGCGCCGCCGGAGTTGCCCGGGTTGATGGCCGCGTCGGTCTGGATGAAGTTCTCGAAGGTATTGATGCCCAAGTGGCTGCGGCCCAGCGCCGACACAATGCCCATCGTCACCGTCTGGCCGACGCCGAACGGGTTGCCGATGGCCAGCACCACGTCGCCTACCTTTACGTTCTCGAGCCGGCCCAGCGTGATCGCGGGCAGGTCCTTGAGCGTCACTTTCAGCACGGCCAGGTCGGTTTCCGGGTCGGAGCCTACCACCTTGGCGTTGGCTTTGCGGCCGTCGGTCAGCGCGATCTCGATTTCATCGGCGCCGTCGACCACGTGGTGGTTGGTTAGAATGTAACCCTCGGCGCTGACAATGACGCCGGACCCCAGGCTGGAGACCGGCTCCTGCCGCTCAGGCAGGCGGTCGCCAAAGAAGAAGCGGAACCACGGATCCTCGGCCTGCGGGTTGGGCGAGCGCTTGTTGCCGTTCTTGCTGGTAAAGATATTGACGACGGCCGGCATGGCCATCTGGGCGGCTTCGCTGTAAGACCCTTCGGCCGCAGGACCGGACACGTTGGGCACGACTTCCTTGAGCGCCACGATGGGCGAACCGGACTGGACCGCGACGCGCCCCCTCTGCAGCCAATCAGGCTTGAGCGTTGCCACGACGAACCAGACCGCCAGCACGACGGTGACAGCCTGGGCAAAGAACAGCCAAAAGCGCCGCAACATATTGGAGTTTTGAGCAGAAAATGAAAACAAAAGAGCTTGAATTGTACTTGAATGACCTGTTGGAAGTTTCCCGCTACAAGGACTATTGTCCCAACGGGCTGCAAGTGCAAGGTCGCTCAGAGGTCACACACGTCGTGACAGGAGTGACTGCAAGCCTGGCATTGGTCGATGCCGCGATCGAAGCGGGGGCCGACGCCATCCTCGTCCATCACGGCTACTTCTGGAAAAACGAAGATGCTCGCGTGGTCGGGCAGAAGCACGCGCGTCTGAAGCGCCTGCTTGGCGCGGACGTCAACCTGTTCGCCTTCCACCTGCCCCTGGATAACCACCCGGAGTTCGGCAACAACGCCCAGCTCGGCCTGCAGCTCGGCTTCACCCCGACCGGCCGCTTCAGCGACGACCAGCTCGGCTGGACCGGCACGCTGCCTGCGCCGATGCCGCTCTCTGCGCTGGCCGCGCATGTTGGTGGCGTGCTGGGGCGCGAGCCGCTGGCCATCGGTGAGCCGGACCAGATGATCCGCACCGTCGGCTGGTGCACGGGTGGGGCGCAAGGTTATTTCGATGCCGCGGTGGCCGCGGGTGTCGATGCCTACCTGAGCGGCGAAGTCTCGGAGCAGACCACGCACCTGGCGCGCGAAAGCGGCGTGGCTTACCTTGCCGCCGGCCATCACGCCACCGAGCGCTACGGCATCCGCTCGCTGGGCGAGCATGTGGCCGAACGCTTTGGCCTGCGCCATACGTTTATCGATATTCCTAATCCCGTCTGATCTGACGAAAAACAAAACGGCCCCATCGGGGCCGTTTTATCTTCCGGGGTCGGCGCGCAGACGGCGCACCAATCAGCGGGTCTTCAGGCTGTCCCGGATTTCACGCAGCAGCACGACTTCCTCGGGCGGTGCGGCGGGCGCTGCTTCCGGTTCCGCGGCGCGCATCCTGTTAAAGGCACGCACCATCAGGAAGATGATGAAGGCCAGGATCAGAAAGTTGACAACGATGGTCAGGAAATTGCCGTAGGCAAACACGGGCACGCCGGCCTTCTTCAAGGCATCGAGCGTAGTGGGTGTTCCGGGTGGGGCATCCGCCAGCACGATGAACATGCTGGAGAAGTCCAGCTTGCCGATCACGCGGCCTACCAACGGCATGATCAGGTCGTTGACCACTGAATCCACGATCTTGCCGAAAGCCGCGCCGATGATCACACCGACCGCGAGGTCGATGACGTTGCCGCGTACGGCGAAGGTTCTGAATTCCGAGATCATGCCCATGGGGGGTTCTCCTTCTTGTCGCTAGCGATGAACGGTTTCAAGCTCGAAGCCTGCCGCATCACTCACCGGAAAGCAAGCACCGAAGCCGCTTTCCGGGTTGCACGTCCGATAATCGCGCATGGCCGTGGCATTTTCTGCCTATCTAGTGCGCTGGTGTCTAAGGTACACTTTATGGTTGACGCAAAATCTAAATTGACTTCCCCTGGGGTTTGGAATGAGTGACCAGCAAGACGTGAAGAGCGTGGATAAGGGTCGCCGCAATTGGTTGATCGCGACATCCGTCGCTGGCGGCGTCGGAGGCGTAGCGGTAGCGGTTCCTTTCGTCAGTACTTTTGCACCATCGGAGAAGGCCAAAGCCGCGGGTGCTCCAGTCGAGGCGGATATTGGCGCGCTGAAGCCAGGCGAGATGATGACTGTCGAATGGCGCGGCAAGCCGGTCTGGATCATGCGGCGCACGGACGAACAACTGGCGTCGCTGAAGAAGACGGACGGCGAGGTGGCCGATCCCAATTCCGATGTGGCATTCACCATGCAGACGCCTGAGTACTGCAAGAACGAAACCCGTTCGCGCGCAGACCACAAGGACGTCCTGGTCGTGGTGGGTATCTGTTCCCACCTGGGCTGCTCGCCGTCGGGCCCCTTCGCCGCCGGTGCCAATTCCCAGCTCGGCTCCGATCCCGGTTTCCTTTGCCCCTGCCACGGGTCGACCTTCGACCTCGCCGGGCGCGTCTTCAAGAACAAGCCGGCTCCGCAGAATCTCGATGTTCCCCCCTACCAGTTCCTGACCGACAGCAAGATCGTGATCGGCAAGGACGAGAAAGGAGAAGCCTGATCATGGCGGCCGAAAAACAAGTCAAGACGACCGGCCTGCTGGGCTGGATCGACGCCCGCTTCCCCGCAACCCAACTGTGGGAAGACCACCTCTCCAAGTACTACGCGCCGAAGAACTTCAACTTCTGGTACTTCTTCGGTTCGCTGGCGCTGCTGGTGCTGGTGATCCAGATCGTCACCGGCATCTTCCTGGTGATGAACTACAAGCCGGACGCCACGCTGAACGCCGCCGGCATTCCCGTGGCCTTCGCCAGCGTGGAATACATCATGCGCGAAGTCCCCTGGGGCTGGCTGGTGCGCTACATGCACTCGACCGGCGCCTCGGCCTTCTTCGTGGTGGTCTACCTGCATATGTTCCGGGGCCTGCTGTACGGTTCGTACCGCAAGCCGCGCGAGCTGGTCTGGATCTTCGGCTGCCTGATCTTCCTGTGCCTGATGGCGGAAGCCTTCATGGGCTACCTGTTGCCATGGGGCCAGATGTCGTACTGGGGCGCCCAGGTGATCGTGAACCTGTTCTCGGCGATTCCCGTGATCGGCCAGGACCTGTCGCTGTTCATCCGCGGTGACTACGTCGTGAGCGATGCAACGCTGAACCGCTTCTTCTCGTTCCACGTCATCGCCGTGCCGCTGGTGCTGCTGGCGCTGGTCATTGCCCACATCATCGCGCTGCACGAAGTGGGTTCGAACAACCCGGACGGCGTCGAGATCAAGGCCAAGAAGGACGAAAACGGTATCCCGCTGGACGGCATCCCGTTCCACCCGTACTACTCGGTGCACGACACGCTGGGCGTTGCCGGCTTCCTGCTCCTGTTCTCGGCCGTGATCTTCTTTTTCCCGGAAGTGGGCGGCTACTTCCTGGAGCACAACAACTTCTTCCCGGCTGACCCGCTGAAGACCCCGCCGCATATCGCGCCGGTGTGGTACTTCACGCCGTTCTACTCGATGCTGCGTGCCACCACGTCGAACTTCCTGCCGATCCTGTGGGTGTTCTTCGCGCTGCTGCTCGGCATGGTGTTCCTGCGCAGCAAGGATGCGCGCGTGAAGATCGGTGCCGTCGCCATTGCGGTGATCCTGGCCGTGGGCTTCTACTTCATCGACGCCAAGTTCTGGGGCGTGCTGGTGATGGGCGGCTCGGTGGTGATCCTGTTCTTCCTGCCGTGGCTGGACCACTCGCCGGTCAAGTCCATCCGCTATCGTCCCGCTTTCCACAAGACCATCCTGACCGTCTTCGTGGTGGTGTTCCTGGTGCTCGGCTATCTTGGCGTGCAACCGCCGTCGCCGGTCGGTGAGAAGGTGTCGCAGCTCGGTACGCTGCTGTACTTCGCCTTCTTCCTGACCATGCCGCTGTGGAGCCGTGTCGGCGAGTTCAAGCCGGTCCCGGAGCGTGTCACGTTCCACCCGCACTGAGCGAAGCGAACCCCGACAAGAGCACAAGGACACAAGATGAAAAAGCTGCTTTCGATCCTCGCGCTGGCCGGCGCCTGCTTTGCCGGCGCGCCTGCCATGGCATCCGAGGGGGGCTTCCCCCTTGAGCCGGCACCGGTGAACACTGCTGACCTGTCGTCGCTGCAGCGCGGCGCCAAGCTGTTCGTCAACTACTGCCTGAACTGCCACGGCGCATCGATGATGCGTTACAACCGGCTCAAGGACATCGGCCTGACCGACGACCAGATCCGCGAGAACCTGCTGTTCAGCGCGGACAAGGTCGGCGAGACCATGACCATCGCCATGCAGCCGAAGGAAGCCAAGGCCTTCTTCGGTGCGCAGCCGCCGGACCTGTCGGTGATCGCCCGCGCCCGCGGCGACGACTGGCTCTACACCTACCTGCGCACGTTCTACCGTGACGACAGCCGCGCCACCGGCTGGAACAACCTGGTGTTCCCGAGCGTCGGCATGCCGCACGTGCTGTGGGAACTGCAGGGCCAGCGCGCCGCCAAGTTCACGGAAGTGGAAGAGCACGGCGAGAAGGTGCACAAGTTTGCCGGCTTCGAGCAACTGAGCCCGGGCAAGCTGAGCAAGGTCGAGTACGACCAGGCCAGCGCTGACCTGGTCGGCTTTCTGGACTGGATGGCCGAGCCCGCGCAGAACCACCGCAAGCGCCTGGGCGTCTGGGTGCTGCTGTTCCTGGGCGTGTTCACCGTCTTTGCCTGGCGCCTCAACGCCGCGTACTGGAAGGACGTGAAGTAAAGGCATGCCAGGGGCCCGAATCCGGGCCCGGACAAGGCAAAGGCCAGGGGTGGCCGCTGCGAAAGCAGCACCGCCCCTGGCCTTTTCTCTTGGAAAACCTGCCGAAGCGCGCCAATAAAGTGCGCCATTTTCCACAAATTTGCTTTCTGATGGTCGACTTTGGCAGAATGACAGACCTTACTGTCCGACCCTGCTTCGGCTAAGCCCAAGGAATCCAACCATGATGGTGTTGTATTCGGGTACGACTTGCCCGTTTTCCCAACGTTGCCGCCTTGTCCTGTTTGAAAAGGGCATGGATTTTGAAATCCGCGACGTCGACCTGTTCAACAAGCCCGAAGATATTTCGGTGATGAACCCGTACGGCCAGGTGCCCATCCTGGTCGAGCGCGACCTCATCCTGTATGAGTCGAACATCATCAACGAATACATCGACGAGCGCTTCCCGCACCCGCAGCTGATGCCGGCTGACCCGGTGCAGCGCGCCCGCGCCCGCCTGTTCCTGTTCAACTTCGAAAAGGAACTGTTCACCCACGTCTACACGCTGGAGAACGAAAAAGGCAAGGCCGCGGAGAAGAACCACGAACGCGCCCGCGCCGCGATCCGCGACCGCCTGACGCAGCTTGCGCCGATCTTCGTCAAGAACAAGTACATGCTGGGCGAAGAGTTCTCGATGCTCGACGTCGCCATCGCGCCGCTGTTGTGGCGCCTGGACCACTACGGCATTGAGCTGTCGAAGAACGCCGCACCGCTGCTGAAGTATGCTGAACGCATTTTCAGTCGTCCCGCGTACATCGAAGCGCTCACCCCGTCCGAAAAGGTGATGCGCCGCTAACCGGCACCGGCCCGAAGGCATCCGCCCTCGGGCCACCACGGCGCCATTGGAAGCACAATGCCTGAAACCTCCACCAAGCCCTACCTGATCCGCGCCATCTACGAATGGTGCACGGACAACGGCTTCACGCCGTACATCGCCGTCTTCGTCGACGCCAACACTAGCGTGCCGCGCGAGTTCGTCAAGAACAACGAGATCGTGCTCAACGTCAGCTTCGACGCCACCAGCGGCCTGGACATGGGCAACGAGTGGATCACCTTCAGTGCACGCTTTGGCGGCGTCTCGCGCAAGATCGACGTCCCTGTCGAGAACGTGCTGGCCATCTACGCCCGTGAAAACGGGCAAGGCATGGCCTTCCCGGTCGAACGCAGCCTGCCGGAAACCCAGGCCGCCACCGAGCGTGAAAACAACCCGCCGCCCAAGCTGGCCCCGGTGGAAGCCGAGACCTCGGCAACTACCACCGACACTGGCCCCGGCGACGACGACACGCCGCCCCCGGTGCCCCGCATCGGCAGCAAGAAGCCCGCACTGAAAGTGGTGAAGTAAGCCATCCCAAAGCGGACCGCAATGCAGTAGAATCGCGGTCTGCACCAGACATGCCGGCTTAGCTCATCAGGTAGAGCAGTTGATTTGTAATCATCAGGTGGCGGGTTCGAGTCCTGCAGCCGGCACCAGAATTTGAAAACGGGCTACGCAAGATTGCGTAGCCCGTTTTGTTTTTGTGGCAAGGGCGCACAGCCGCATCAATGCCGAAAAAAATGACTTATTCATCTAGTCGTTGTGGCGTAGATTTCTGACTAGTAGCAATGACTAGAAGGCAATCCATGGCTGGCAGCCTGATTTCCAAGACCGAGTTCAAGGCGTGCGCCCTCGAGTATTTCCGCCAGATCGAAGCCTCGGGCGAGCCGGTCATTGTCACGGACCACGGCAAGCCCACACTCGAGGTGCGTCCCTATCGCGGGCTGGAGCGTGACCCCCTTCAGGTATTACGCGGCACCGTGGTGCGCTACGACGCGCCGACGGAGCCAGTGGACGTTGAGTGGGAGGCCGAGCGGTGATCGTGCTGGATAAGCGTGCCTTATTCCCTTACTGCACCGAGCGCAGCACCCAGCTTTCCAGCAAACCTCGACCCGTCCCCAAACGTCATCACCAACTGCCGCGTAGCCCGCGTCATCGCCACATACATCAGCCGCGCTTCGTCTTCATCCGCCTCATCATGCTTATGCGGCATCCCCGTGGCCGGAATGCATACCAGCGGAAACTCCAATCCTTTGCTGCTATGCATGGTGATCACCTTGACGCTGTCCGCGCCGGGTGTAAATCGCTTGGTGATTTGGGGACATTCGAACGGAATGCCCTTGCGCGTGAGCGCGCTGGTGACGTGTCCGACCGTGTCCCAATGGCGATAGAGCACCGCCATTTCTGACCAGGGCGTACCAGCCCGATTCTCGTCAGTCAGGATCTGCGCAATGCGCTCAGCTTCCGCCTCTACGTTTGGCAATTCGATCAGCAGCGGTTTGTTGCCGCGGCGCCCGGCACCGACAGGTTGCACGGTAGGCGCTTCGTCTTCGGCTGCCTCGGTCGGCCGCAGCAACTCATCCGCAAAGCTGCGCGCGACGGCCAGTATCTCCTGCGTATTGCGGTAGTTAAGCTTGAGGATGGTCGTACGGCCCCGGGCCTGGATGCCCACGCTGGCAAAGGTCATCCCGCGCTTCCTAGCGCCGCCATAAATGGACTGCGCATCGTCGTAGAGCACCAATAGGGAATTGCTCTCCGGATTCACCATCTGCACGACCAGCTTGAACCACTCCGGCCGGAAGTCATGCCCCTCATCGATCAGCACGGCGTCGTACTGGCCGGCCGGGATCGCTTTCCGGTCCACGCCCTGGATGACGCGATTTACCATTTCCTCAAAGAGCGCATCGCTGGGGCGCCCCTTCGGCCTGTCAATGTTGTAAGTCTCTAGTTGGCGCGAGCACCACGCATGGAAGTTGTGGACGTGGACCTTCTCTTCGATGCCTTTCTCGATCATCGTCGCCGCCAGCTTGGCGGCGAGGGTCTTGTTGTAGCAAAGCACGAGGACTGGCCGTGTGACGATCTTTGCAAGATGCTCAGCCCGGTAGCCGAGGATCATCGTCTTGCCAGAGCCGGCGACGCCATGAATGACCCGGTGGCCTTCGCCGAGGCTGCGTGCCAACTGCTCCTGCTGGAGATCCATGACGCGAAGGATGTCAGGCATATTCAGCGGCTCCGCGGCATCCTCCGGAAAGAGCGCGCGTTGCTCCGGCATGCGGATCTGCGGGAACAGGTGCCAGCGAATCCGCTCGATTTGCGGCAGGGAAAGCTTGAAGGTGAACTTGACCGGGAACATCTCCCACAGGCGCTGCTGGAAGCGTTCCGCGTCGACCGCCTCATACATCTCGTCCTGGCAGATCACCAGGTGCGGGGGCAGGACGTCACCGAGGTTGGTCTTGTCGAACTGGGCACGCGTGATGTTGGACAGGACGACGCCGCAGCCGTAGGGAAAGAAGGGTTTGCCTTTCAACGAGCCGCTAGGCCAGACCAACTGCGGATCGCGCTGCAGCAGGTTGGTGACATAGAACATGTACTGGCGGGCTTGCTCGAGGGGATTCATCTCCCGCACCAGCCCGCGATCCGTCAGCAGCGTGACATCGCGCTGGTCGATTTCCCGGATGGTATCCAGCCTCCAGTCTTTCACCTCCAACACCAACAGACCCCGGCTGGGATGGAAGACGATGAAATCCGGATGCCTGGTTTTCTCTCCGATGGCGACGTCATACCAACACAGGTAGTCGTCCTCCAGCTTTGTCTCCAGACGCTCGGCGAAGCGTCTCTCTCCACTGGTCATGCGCGAAGTGACCGAACCCAGCGCGGGAATCAGCGTGGCCATGCGTTGTTGCTCTTCTTATTGCCCGTTCAGGAACTGCGCTGACCACGGTAGGTGTCGCGGACCCGGTGCGACGGCGGTCAGGCAGGTTTGTTATGCGGCAATTGTAGGCACAAAACGGTAACGGTGGCTATTTCGGTAGTTTTGGTGATTTGCCGGTTGGCGACACTGGCGAGCCGGCGGCTCCGGGGGCTGTCAAGCGGTCTGCGCCGGCTTTCCGGCGATCCGCGCCGCCGATCCGTCGATTCCCGCCACCCCCATATCAGAGCCCGGATCGCAGTGGTAACCTCCCGCTATCTCCGCCCCCAGCCACCCGCCCGTGCACTCCCCAGACTCCCGCATCTGGCGATCCGCCCCCGAGCAGCGCGCCTACGAAGACGCCCGCCGCCGCGTGCGCGCGCTGCGCTTCTTCTACATGCACGCCATGGTCTACGTGGCGGTCAATGCATTGCTGATCGGCTTCCATCTGGTGGGATCGCCGCATCGGCCGTGGTCCGGTGGGCCGCTCATGGGCTGGGGTATCGGCCTGGCGATACATGGCGTGATGACGTGGAGTCGCGTCGGCCTGCTCGGGCGGCAGTGGGAAGAGCGCAAGATCGCGCAATACATGGCGCAGGAACAGGTGCGCACGCTGTCGACGGAGAAGCAGCTGGTCGAAGCCCGCATGCGCCTGCTGCAGGCCCAGATCGAACCGCACTTCCTGTTCAACACCCTGGCCAACGTGGTCAGCCTGATCGAGCCCGCGCCGCAGAAGGCCACGCTGATGCTGGAGCATTTCATCGCCTACCTGCGCGCATCGCTTGCAGCCAGCCGCGCCACGCAAGGCACGGTGGCGCAGGAGGCCAAGCTGCTGCGTGACTATCTGGCGCTGATCCGGATCCGCATGGGGGACCGGCTGCATTACTCGGTCGATGTCGACCCCGAACTCGAATCGATGCCGCTGGCGCCGATGCTGCTGCAGCCCGTGGTCGAGAATGCGATCAAGCATGGGCTGGAGCCAAAGATCGAAGGCGGGCGGCTGCTGGTCCGGCTGGAGCGGCGCGGCCCGCGCATGCTGGCGACCATCGAGGACGATGGCATGGGCTTTCGCCCCTCGGCCGGCGCCGGGGTCGGGCTTTCTAACCTGCGTGAACGGCTGGCTGTGCTGTATGACGGTGACGCCCACGTACGCATTGAAGAACGCTCGCCCGGCACTGCCGTGCTGATCGAAATCCCGCTGCCGCGTACATCCTGAAACGGAGACGCCCATGACGCCCACCGCCCTGATTGCCGACGACGAAGAGCACCTGCGCGCATATCTGCGCAGCAAGTTGCAACGCCTTTGGCCGGAGCTGCAGATCGTTGCCGAGGCGACCAACGGCATCGAAGCCGCCGACGCCATCGCACGGTTGTCGCCGAGCGTAGCCTTCCTCGACATCAAGATGCCCGGCCTGTCCGGCCTGGAGGTGGCGCAAGGGATTGAAACCGATACGCGGCTGGTGTTCGTCACGGCCTATGACGAATTCGCGCTCGATGCGTTCGAGCGCGCGGCCGTCGATTACCTGGTCAAGCCGGTCAGCGAGGAACGGCTCGGCCGCACCATCGAGCGGCTGCGCAAGGCGTTGCAGGAAGCGGCACCCTTGCCGGAACTGGCCCAGCTACTGAGCCAGCTCACACGCGCCCAGCCGCGCGCGGAAAGCGGCGGCCAGCTGCGCTGGGTACGCGCCAGCCGCGGCAATACCACCAGCCACGTGCCGATCCAGGAAGTGATGTACTTCCAGAGCGACGACAAGTACGTGGTCGTGCATACCCGCGATGGCGAGCACCTGATCCGCACGCCGCTGGCGGAGCTGATTGCCGGCCTCGATCCCGAGGTGTTCTGGCAGATCCACCGCTCGTCCATCGTCAACATGGAATACGTGGCCGGAACGCGCCGCGATGAGGCAGGGCGGCTCTTTGTCCGGATGCGCGACAGCGAAGCCGAACTGCCGGTATCGCGCGCGTACATGCACCGCTTCCGGCAGATGTAAGGCGGTCGGCGGCGCCACTGCGCCGCCGGCCGAGGGATTCACTTGCGATCCATGAATTCCTGGATCTTGCGCTGTTCCCAGTCACGCCCGCGGCGCGACAGCCGCATCCATACCAGCAACCCATGCACGGTCAGCGCCAGGCCCCAGGCCAGGGTCGTGGTCAGCGGCCATGGCCAGCCGGTGGCGGCGTAATGCGACCACCGCGGCGACGGAAAGTAGAAGAAGCGGAACCACAGCCAGCCATTGACGACAGCGTAGACCAGCAGGTGGATGTACCAGCCGCGCAGGGCGTGCACCATGCGGCGCGCGCGCCAGTAGGCCATGGCCTTGGGGTCGTCGTTGGGAGGGAAGGCGTGGTGCATGGGATACCTCGTGATCAAGATGGTTGGCTTGCGTCAGGTATAGGCCATCGCCAAGCGCCGCTCCAGGCCCATGGGCCGAATCGACGGATTTCGTTCGCCGGTGGGCGCGCGGACAGCGCGAATGTCGGCGGGTCCGACCCCTCCATGCCCCCCGACTTCTTGCTGCTCTTGACCCGTCTCGCCGGGAATACCCGCATAGGAAAAGTCCAGCCCTTCACCATAATCATAGTAATTATGATCATAAATACGAAGCGATGGATTCCAAGCCGACCCCGCAGATAGAGGGCAGCAGACGCGTGAAGCGTTCGGACCAGGTGGTCAACGATATCAAGCGCTGGATCGTGCAGACGCACCAGAAGGTCGGAGACAAGCTGCCGCAGGAAGCAGCGTTGATCGAACAGATGGGCGTCGCACGCGGGACGGTGCGTGAGGCGCTTGCCTCGCTGCAGGCGCAGGGGCTGATCAAGGTCAGCACGGGGCCGAACGGCGGTGCCACGCTGACGCAGCCGCCTTATGAGCGATGCCTGGAGGCAGTGTCCAACTTCCTGTACTTCCAGTCGGTCGACATCGTCACGCTTTACGCCCTGCGCCGCGCGGTTGAGCCGGAGCTGGCAGCCAACGCCGCCTTGCGCCTGACCGATGCCGACATCGCCGATCTCGAAGCGCTGGTCGGGCTGAGCCACCCGGAACACGGCGGCAGCACGGACTGGAACGAGCGGCGCGAAGCCGACCTGCTGTTCCACGACCGCCTGGCCGATGCCTGCAGCAGCCCGATGCTGGCGTTGTTCTGCCGCCTGCTCAACGACATCATCCGCCGCGTCATCGTGGTGCGTAATGCGCAGGATGATTTCGACGACTTTGATGAAGAGATCTTCCACAGCCACAACGCGCTGATCGAAGCCTTCCGGTCGCGCGACCCGGAGCGTGCGCGTGCCCTGATGCAGGAGCACATGGAGCATGCCGAATCCTTGGCCCTGGAGGCCGAGTCCCGGGTGGACCGCGGGAGCTTGCTGATGAGCCCGGTCGACTGATCCCCTGACGCGCTAGCGTCCCCCTTTTTCTGCACACCCAACCGCCATCGTGGCATCCGACACGGCGGGTGGGATTCCTATTGCCTGAATCCTGGGAGCCTTGACGTGAAACCTGCTGAATTGCTTTGGCGCTGGAGCGCTGTCGATATTGCCGATGCCGTGCGGCGGCGCGAGATTTCCTGCCGCGAGGTCACGGCCAGCGTGCTGGCTCGCATCGATGACCTTAACCCTCGCCTGAATGCGTTGCCGGAGGTGCTGGCAGAAGGGGCGCTGGCCAGCGCGGATGCCGCGGACCGCCAGGTCGCTGAGGGCGCAGAGCTGGGGCCGCTCCATGGCGTGCCGGTCACGATCAAGATCAATGTCGACCAGGCAGGCCATGCCACCACCAACGGCGTGATTCCGCTGAAGCACAACATCGCGCGTGAGGATGCCCCCGTGGTCGCGAACCTGCGCAGTGCCGGGGCCATCATCGTCGGGCGCAGCAATACGGCTACCTATTCCTCGCGCTGGTTTACCGACAACGGCCTGCACGGGCGCACGCTGAACCCGTGGGATGCGGATATCACCCCCGGCGGCTCCAGCGGCGGTGCCGCGTCCGCGGTCGCTTCCGGCATGGGGGCGCTGGCGCATGGCAATGACATCGGCGGCTCCATTCGCTATCCGGCCTATGCCTGCGGTGTCGCCGGCTTGCGGCCGACGACGGGGCGGGTGCCCGCGTACAACCCGTCGGCCACTGCCGAGCGCAGCATCACGCCACAACTCATGTCCGTGCAAGGGCCGCTTGCGCGCAGCATTGCCGACCTGCGGCTCGGCTACCACGCCATGGCCCGTTATGACGGGCGCGACCCGGCCTGGGTGCCGGTGCCGCTGGAACTGCCGCTGCCGCCGGGACCGATCCGCGTGGCGCTGTTCCGGCGTTGTCCGGGCATTCCCGTCGATCCCGCGGTCAGCGCAGCGCTGGACAGTGCCGCGCAATGGCTGCAGCAAGCGGGCTACGCCGTCGAGGAAGCCAGCCTGCCTGATTTCATGGAAGCGGCAGCGCTGTGGCGCACGCTGACGGTCGACGACAGCCGCCGCAACATCATCGCGGGCGTTGACCAGCATGGCGACGAGGCCATGCGGCAAAGCCAGCGCAACATGCTGGACGGGATGCAGGAAACCGACCGCGATGGTTTTCTGGATGCCCTGGCACGGCGCCAGGCGATTGCACGAAGCTGGTCGGTGTTCATGCAAACCTATCCGCTGGTGCTGATGCCGGTGTCGTGGCGGCGCCCGAGCGTGCAAGACGCGGATATCCGCACGCCAGAAGAGAACCGGGCCTTGCTGGACGCACAGAGCCCCATGCTGGCAACAGCGATGCTCGGCATGCCGGGGCTGTCCGTGCCGACGGGCATGGCCGGCGGCGTTCCGGTCGGCGTGCAGCTGATGGCATGGCGCTTCCGCGAAGACCTGTTGCTGCGCGCCGGCCAGGCGATTGAAGACGCGGCGCGTTTTACCCCTTACACCGACGTGCAAACCGGCATCTAGACCCAGGAGCTTCCCATGAACGAACGCAAACCTGCTTACGCCCCACGGCTGTCGCGCCGCGCCATGCTGGCCGGAACCGCTGCCGCCCTGTGTACCGGTGGCCTGCTCTCCAGGGCCGCATGGGGGCAGACCGTATCGCGCATCATCGTGCCGTTTCCGCCGGGCGGTCCGGCCGACTACATGGGCCGCCTGCTGTCCGAGAAGCTGAAGGACGCCATGGGCCGCACCGTCATCGTCGACAACCGGCCCGGCGCCGGGACGCGCGTGGCGGCCGAAGGGCTGAAGAACGCCCCGGCCGACGGCACCACCGTGCTGCTGGCACCTGTCGATCCGATGTTCATCGGGCCGCTGATCTACAGCAATATGCGTTTCAATCCCGCCACCGACTTCACGGCGATCACCGATGTGACGGGCGTCCAGTTCGGCATTGCAGTCAGCGCCAGCTCACCCATCAAGACACTGGCCGACTTCGTCAAGGCCGCCAGGGCCAAGCCGGCTGACTATTCGATCGGCATCAGCACGGTTGGCACGCTGCTGCATTTCCTTGCCGTGGAGTTCGTCAGCCAGTCCCGCGCCGGCAGTACGCTGGTACCGTATCGCGGTGGCGCGGCGATGGCAACGGAAATGATGGGCAACCAGATCGCGGCAGGCATGGACGCCATCACGACTTTTACCGAACTGCATCGCGGCGGCAAGCTCCGCGTGCTGGCCGTGGCAGGGGAAAAGCGCGCCGATGCCTTGCCGGATGTGCCTACGTTTGCGGAGTCTGGCTTTCCCAACCTTGTGACCTCGTCGCGCTACCTGCTTTATGTCCGCGCCAACACGCCGCCCGACGTGACCGCGCAGTGGTATCAGGCCGTGCGCAAGGTGCTGGCCATGCCGGACGTGCGCGAGAAGCTGGCGCGCGCTGGCTATGACATCTTGCCGGGCGGCACTTCTGATGAGGTTGCCAGGTATGCGAGCGCGCTTTCGGCACGGTGGACGCCGGTGATCAAGGCGTCGGGTTTCAAGGGGGATTGAGAGGAATTTCGTAGCCGCAGCCAAACTCGGCTGGAGACGATTTCCATTTGTGCCAGCTAGCTGGGGATTTCCTGCGGCACCCTCCTCCTGTAGGGTGCCGCTTTGTATTAAGCATGTCTGTCCCAGTGTCGTAATTAGCCTCAGAAGACAACCTGGGCGGCGCCAAGGGAAAGTGCCAATGGCGCCGCATCGTGCCGACTGGCGCAATTGCTGTGGGGCGCAGCCGCTCAGGCTGTGAGCCATACACCCGAGCGTATCCAGCCATGACCTCCTCCTCTTTCCGCGCCCGCCGCCTGTGGCTCGCCACAGGCGTTAGCCTGGCACTCTCCGCCTGCGCCCCGATGATCGCGACCACCCCGGCAACAGTGGAGCTCATGCAGCCAGCTGCCACGGCCAAGCGCGTCCAGCTTCTGGCGCCGGCGCAGGTCAAGCTCGACACCGGCTATTCCCGAGACCTCGCTGCCAAGTCGACCTGGTCGCAGGTCGGGCGCCTCCCGCAAGGCGATGTCTACCGCCCCGTCGGCACCATTCTCACAATCGAGGGCCGCCACGTTCATGAGGCCTACCTGGTCGTCCGCAACAAGACGCTGGTGGGCTTCTATCTGCCTGGGGAGCAGAACTACTCCCCGCTAACGACAGCAGTACCTTTGAACTTGGGAGAATCGGAATGAAACGGGTTGCGCGCATGCTGATCGCCGGACTGGCGGTGTCATCGCTGCTGGCGGGATGCGCTTCGGGCGTGAAGCACGCCGAGATGGCGGCTTCGATGCCCACGCTGAAGCCGGGCGAGGGTCGGATTTATTTCCTGCGTTCGGCGTCGATGTTCGGGGCGGCTATCCAGCCGGATATTCGCCTGAATAGCCAGGTCGTTGGCGAATCCAAGCCCGGCGGTTTCTTCTTCGTGGACCGCACGGCCGGCAAGTATGTCGCGGCGGCCTCGACCGAAACCGAGAAGACGCTCAGCTTCGTGCTGGATGCCGGCGAAACCAAGTACGTGCGCAGCTCCCCGTCGCTGGGGCTGATGGTGGGCCGCGTGGTGCTGGAGCTGGAAACGCCGGAGAAGGCGAAGGAGGAACTGGCTTCGCTGAGCTACACCGGGGACCAGGTGAAGACTGCGGCGAAGTAAGTGGATTGACTCAGCCGCGTTGCGGGCTGAGTCGCGTTGACGACGCCGGTGCGTCGTCAATTGACCCATCGGAATTCCGCATGGCTTGCAGCTCAGCGCGGGCATATCAACGTAGGCAAGGCACCTCCTCGTGATCTTGGCAAAGCAGGGTTGCGTCGTCCTTTTCATTGTAGTAACGTAACTACATTGAAGTGGACGGGAGTGCCATCATGACGATCACAACCCTATCGAGCCGAGAACTCAATCAGGACGTGACAAGAGCCAAGAAGGCGACGAAGGACGGTCCGGTCTTCATTACGGACCGCGGCAAACCGGCGCATGTGCTGTTGAGCTTCGAGGAATATCAGAGGCTCACCCAGCAGCGCCGCAACATTGCAGACGCACTCGCGATGCCCGGCGTTGAGGACATCGAGTTCAATCCGCCACGTGCCAACATCAAATTCCGGCCCGCTGATCTCACATGATGTTCGTGCTCGATACCAATGTCGTTTCCGAACTGCGCAAGGTCCGAGCCGGTAAAGCTGATGCAAACGTTGCAGCGTGGTCTGCCAGCGTTGATGCAGCTTGGCTCTTTGTGTCGGCGGTCACCATCATGGAACTGGAAACCGGTGTCTTGCAGATCGAGCGGCGGGATGCCCGCCAAGGTGCGCTGCTGCGGGCGTGGCTGGACCACCATGTATTGCCCGAATTCGCAGGCCGCGTTTTGCCCATTGATACCGCCGTGGCCCTGCGTTGCGCTCGGTTGCACGTACCAGACCGGCAATCGGAGCGGGATGCGTTGATTGCCGCCACAGCAATCGTGCATGGTATGACCGTCGTTACACGAAATGTCGCCGACTTCATGGCAACTGGCGTCAGCATCCTGAACCCTTGGGAGGCCTGATCGTAATTCGCCGTCGTTTCCCAGTTGCCGAAACTATAGAAGTTCTCGCCCCTGAGTCGGCAGCCGGCGGTGAAGGCGCTTTTCGCGCGCACCGCTTCTTATGCCGCAATGCCTTCGCCACTGCCCTGTGACTCGACCTTAGACGCCCACCCGGACTTCGCCGCGCGTAGCACGATCTTCTGCTTCTCCGCGCGCTCGACTGCGTTGATGCGTTCGATGACTGAGGCAATAGGGGCACTGCCTTCTGCGCGCGCAAGGTAAAGCAGGCGTACCAGTTTGTCGGCCCACCTTGGCAACTTGCCAGTCTTCTCCCAACGAGCGACGGCCTGCTCATTGTTCCCAAGCAGTTTTGCCAGACCGGCTTGCGATTGCATCAAGCCTGCGCTGCGGATGTAGCGGAATTCGGTACCGGTGAGAGGGGATGGCTTCTTGGCCAGGGCGAGGCAGATGGCGACGCAAAGACCATCCAGGTCTTCGATCGATACGCCTTCACCGTAGGGCGTGCTCTGGATCTTGTATCCATTGACCAGCCACACGTTTTTGAGACCGCCGTCTGTGTAGTGGTACATCTTCCTTACCCTTTGGTCACTTCCATTACCGTAATGACCGTCAAATCGGGGGCTGGGTGATCGACCAGCACAACGACGCCAACATTGACCCCTGAAACATAGCGCTCCATCACGCAGCGAAGTCCGGATGCTCGCATGTCGGGCTCCGGTTCGCGCAAGATGACGCCCTTGCGGAGGGCTTCGAGCACCATCGGGTCATTGATCTTTCGTAACCGCATTCGGTCGCGCGCATGAGCCACGAACACAATGTTCGACGTTTCCTGTGCGCATGCGTGGATATGCTTTTCCAGCTGACGTGTTGACGGGTGCCTCACCAGGTCACCTATTATTTTGATAGGTTGAAGTGTACCGAGTTGGCTTGCTGCCGTCCAATGAGTGATGTATGCGGCATATATGTGGTCCGCAATGTGCGAGGCAAGACGGGTAAGAGAGGCTTCCCGACGTTACAGTCATCAACGCGTTTACCGGGAAGCCATCCTCGTTAAGACGCAGGCAGCTCATCCGCCAACACACTCTCCAGCTGCGCTTTCACCAGCCCCAACAAGCAAAATGCACTAAAGCAGCCCTCGAATTGCACACTCTGCTGTTCCAGCAGGGTAAGCACACCATCCATACCAGCCGAAACTGACTGAAGACTGTACCGCGCCGTGGATAGATCGATTTCCGACATAGGACCTCCTATCGTTGAGTGAAGGTCCGCCGCACGACGTTAGGGGAGGGCGGCGGGCCTGACGACGAGGGTGGAAAACCGGTGCTTCACCCAATCCCGGTCAGCCTTGCGGCTGCCTCGTCCGGCCCGCCATATGGAGAAATGGCGCGTACGCGGAAGAGGGCAATCGCATGCAGCGATCGCCCTGGATGAAGCTGTCGAGTTTCCACACTCGGTCACCGTTGTTCGATGACAGCCCCAGTCTCCCGCGTCATGGCGCTCGACTCGATAAGACACTTCGCATTCCCACACGGACGCCGCATCCTGCCCGACCCCCGCACGCCGGCAAATAGCCAAACGCCTAAACCCCTCCTCAATCCACCAGCGTCGCCAATGCCTCCCGCGCCGCCCGGCGCAGCTTCTCCAGATCCAGCCCCACAATTTCGCCATTGCGCACCACCTGACGCCCGCGCACCAGCACATCCCGCACCGGCGTAGGCTCGCCAGCCGCCACCGGCGCCGTACCGATGTCATGGAACCCATGGAACCGCAGCCCGCTCACGTCATAGATCGCGAGGTCGGCCGACTGCCCGGTCGCGAGCGTGCCGATCCCCGGCAGCCCCAGCACCTGCGCACCGCCTGCGGTGCCCCAGTGGATGACCTCTTCCACGCGCGTTTGCGCGGCGCCGCCCAGCGCCCGGTGCACCAGCCAGGCGAAGTTGGCTTCATGCACCATGCTGCCCGATTCATTGGACGCCACCCCATCCACGCCCAGCGAGATCGGCACGCCCGCATCCGCCATCGCGCGCACCGGCGCGATACCGCTGCCGAGCCGCGCATTGCTGACGGGGCAGTGAGCCATGCCGGTGTTGGTCACGGCGAGCATGCGAATTTCTTCGGGATTCACGGTGACCAGGTGGGCGAACCAGACATCGGGCCCCAGCCAGTCGTGGTCGGCCACGAACTGCACCGGCGTGCACTGGTACTTCTCCCGGCAGAACTTCACGTAGTTGTCGGTCTCGGACAGGTGCGAATGCAGCCGCAGGTCCATGCCGCGACCGAAGGCGGCCAGCTCGCGCAGCAGGGCGGGCGGCAGGGAGAAGGTCGGCGTAGTCGGCGCGACCACCACGCGGCGCAGGCCATCTGCTGAGGCATCGTGGTAGCGGGCCTTGAGCCGTTCGATATCGGCAAGCATCTCGTCCAGCGTCTCCGGCACCAGTGCAGTCGCGCGCATGCCGGGGTGATCTGAGGCTGACTGGATGGCGCCGCCGCGGCACAGCACCAGGCGCATGCCAAGCTCCTCCGCTACCTCGAACAGCACGTCGCCGGTCTCCGCCCCATGGCCGTGGTGATACAGGTAGTGGTGATCGGCGCAGGTGGTGGTGCCGGACAGCAGCAGTTCGGCCATGCCCAGTCGCACGGCGGTACGAAAGATCTCCGGCGTGAAGCGCGCCAGGCGCGGGTAGGCGACGGAGGCCAGCCATTGTTCCAGCCCCACGTTCATGCCGCTGGGCACGGCCTTGAGCAGGTTCTGGAACAGGTGGTGGTGGGTGTTGACCCAGCCCGGGTAGACCACGCAACCGGTGGCGTCCAGCACAGCCTCGCCGTCGTGGCGCGGCAGGGCTGCACCGATCTCGGCGATGCGGCCGTCGCAGATGCGGATGTCGGCGGCGCCCGCTCGCGCGGCATTGCCGGTGCGGCCGGTCATCACGGCGGCGGCGTTGCGGATCAGCAGGTCGCCGGCGGGCGCGGCGCTGGTGGTGTTGGTGTTCTGCACCATGTTTCAGACCCCTTGGACGTTGTCGGCACTGGCGGGCAGCTCGTCGGCTTCACGGGCGGGCACGCCATTGAGAATCAGGTTGAGCAGCACGGAGACCACGCAGGCGATGATCACGCTGCTGTGGACAAAGGGCTGCAGGAAGCCGGGCAGCTTCTCCAGCATGCCGGGCAGCATCACGGGCATCATCGCGCAGCCGAGCGTGATGGAGACGATGGAGAGGTTGTTGGGATTGCGCTCGTATTCGACCTCTCCCAGCGTCTTGATGCCGGCGGCCACGACTACGCCGAACATGACCATGGTTGCACCGCCCAGCGCCGCGGCCGGGATCGAGGCAAACAGCGCGCCGATCTTGGGCACCAGCGCCACGGCGCACAGCATCGCGCCGCAGGTGGCCACTACCCAGCGGCTGCGCACGCCGGTGACGATGACCAGGCCCACGTTCTCCATGAAGGCGATATACGGGAACGCCGCGAACATGCCGCCGATGGCGCTGGCCAGGCCGTTGGCACGCAGGCCGCGGGTGGCATCGCGCTCGGTCAGGGGGCGCTTGACGATATCGCCGACGGCGATGAACAGGCCCATCGATTCCACCATCTGCACCACCATCACGATCACCATGGTGGTGATGGCGCCCACGTTGAAGGTGGGCATGCCGAAGGCGAACGGCGTCACCATGGTGAACCACGGCGCGCGCGCGACTTCATCGAAGCTGCCCATGCCCAGCATCCACGCCACCGCGCCGCCGACCAGCAGGCCGATCACCACGGACAGGTTTCGGATCAGCTCGCCGCCGTGCCGGTTGATAAACAGGATCAGTGCCACTACGCCGAAGGCAACGATGAAAAAGATGGGAGCGCCGAAATCCGACGCGCCCCTTCCGCCTCCAAACCAGTGAAACGAAACCGGGAACAGCGACAGGCCCACCGCGGTGATGGTGCAACCGCTGACAACCGGCGGGAAGAAGCGCTTGAGCTTGCCAATGATCGGCGCAAGGAACATCGCGATCACGCCCGCGGCGATGATGGCGCCGCAGACGCCGTTGAAGCCCAGCGACGGATCGGTGCCGATGGCGATGACGGGGCCCACGGAGCTGAACGCCACGCCCTGCATCAGCGGCAGGCGCACGCCGAACTTCCAGAAGCCGACGGTCTGCAGCAGTGTGGCGATGCCGGAGGTGAACAGCGCGGTGCTGATCAGCATGGTGGTCTGCGCCGGCGTCATCTTGAGCGCGCCGGCCACGATCATCGGCACCGCGATGGCACCGAGATAACTGACCAGCATGTGCTGGAAGCCGAGCGTCGCCATGGCGCGTGCCGGCAGGACCTGGTCGACGGGGTGAACCGCTGCTTGCATGATGTTGTCTCCTGCCGCGTGCTGGGGGAAAGTGCGCCATGCCGGCGGCGGCTGGCCCGGTCTGTTGGTTGCCGGGCTCGGTCCGTCACGGTGCCATGCGCGGCGCATGGCCGACGCATGCCTTGCACAGTAGTGATGCGTGGCAGGCCGTCATAGCGTTATTGCGAAGACACTGGCACCGGGCCGCAATCGCGCTTGCAAAATGCGCGCCCGGGGCATCAGGGGTTTCCCTTGGGTTGCGTGAGGGCGGGGGTGGCCATAGGATGGATGCGCTTGCCACGGCCGCTGGTTTGCTCCCCTCTCCCGCGCGCGGGAGAGGGGAGAACGCCGCCGGATGTTGATGCGTCGGTCGCGGTTGATCCTTTCACTTCTTTCTCCAACGCCATGTCACCCACCGCAGGATGGTTAGCTGCTGCCTCCCGCTCGCCATTCAGCCGCGGCGGTGACCTCGACCGCATCCAGTCGCTGTCCGGCCGCGTGTTCGGCCCTACGCGGCTGCGCGCGACCGAGGCCGATGCGGCGCTCGATGCCCGTATCGACACCAGCACCATCGGCCGGCTGACGCTGGTCACCATTGCCTATAACCAGGCAGTGCAGATCGAGCCGCAGCCCAACAAGGATGAGTTCGTGATCCAGACCGTGCTGGCGGGTACGTGCCGCGTGGAGACCCCGCGCGGTGCGATGCTGATGCCGCCGGGGGCGACCTTTGTGTTTTCGCCCACCGTGCCGGCCACGTTGTCGCTGGATCCGGGCTGCGAGCGCTTCAGCGTGGTGATCCGCCGGCAGCTGATCGACGAGGCGTTCCGCCAGCAGTTCAGCTTCGAGCCGCCGGTGCCGATTGAATTCGACATGCAGCCGGTGGCGGACGATGGCCGTGCCGCGCGCTGGCAGGCGCTGGTGAGCTACCTGCGCGCGGAAACGCGGGTGCGGCGCGAAGGCAGCGGCGTGCCGGCGGTGGATGGCGGCATTGAGCGCATCGTGCTGTCGACACTGCTGCTGGACCGCTTTGCCGCGGATGGCAATATGCTGCCGCGCCGGTTCGAGGCTGTGCTGCCTGACTATGTGCGCAATGCCATCGCCCACCTGCGCGCCAATCTTGACCAGCCGCTGACGCTGGAGCAGATCGCCGCGCATTGCGGCGTATCGGCACGCACCTTGCAGCTGGGTTTTCGCAAGAGCAAGAACACCACGCCGATGGAGTACCTGCGTCTGCTGCGCCTGCATGGGGCGCGCGCCGATCTGCAACGGGCACGGCAAGAGAAGGGGATGGTCAGCGCGATTGCGCTGCGGCACGGCTTTACCCACCTGAGCCTGTTCTCGCGCGAGTACCGGCGCCAGTTTGGCGAGCTGCCGTCACAGACCTTGCGGGCGGCAGCGCAGCAGGGGGGCTGACGGCGAGCCAGGCCCCTGTTGCTCAGGACCTTCAGCACTCAGATCGTGCCCGCGGCCGCCAGGGCTTCGATCTCTGCCTCGTTCATGCCGAGCGACTTCAGGACAGAAGCAGAGTGCTCGCCGACTGCCGGCACATTCCCCATGGCAGCCGGTACGCCCGACAGCGTTGCCGGCGGCAGGAGTGCCTGGATGGCGCCACCCGGCGTCTGGACTTCCCGCCAGCGATTGCGTGCGGCAAATTGCGCGTGCTGCCACACATCATGCATGTCGTTCAGGGGCGAGTTGGCAATACCCCCGCGATCGAGACGCTTGACCAGCTGCTCCCGGGTCATGGAGCGGAGATGACTGGCGATCTCCTGGTCCAGCGCAGCGCGATTGGCGACGCGTTGGAGATTGGAGTTGAAGCGGGCATCCGCCGCCAGGGCCGGGTCCTCCAGCACCTCGGTGCAGAAGCGCTGCCATTCCCGTTCATTCTGCAGCCCGAAGATGACGCTGGCCCCATCGCCGGTCTGGTACTGGCCATAGGGGGCGATACCCGGATGCGCAACACCGTTGCGTGCGGGCGGCGTGCCGCCATAGTGAGCGAAGTTCAGCGGATATGACATCCATTCGCTCAACGCCTCGAGCATGGTGACTTCAACCCTGAGGCCGGCGCCAGTCCGTGCGCGCTGCAGCAAGGCGGACAGGATGCCGGTATAGGCGTACATGCCAGCGGCAATATCCGCGATGGAAATGCCGGTGCGCGACGGCGCAGGGTCCGTACCGGTTACCGAAATCAGCCCTGCAGCGGCCTGGATCAAGAGGTCATAGGCCTTCTTGTTGCGGTATGGCCCGCTGTCGCCATACCCCGAGATATCGCAAACGATCAGCTCAGGATAGTCGGCATGCAATGACTCGAAGTCCAGCCCCATGCGTTGGGCGGCGCCTGGCGCCAGGTTCTGGATGAATACGTCCGTTTCGGCGAGCAGCTTGTGCACGATCGTCTTGGCCTCGGGCTTCTTGAGATCCAGTGTAAGGCTTTCCTTGCCGCGATTTGCCCAGACAAAGAACGACGACTGGCCGTGCACGGAATGATCATAGTCGCGGGCGAAATCGCCAACGACCGGGCGTTCCACCTTGATGACGCGGGCGCCGAGATCGGCGAGCTGGCGGCTGGCAAAGGGCGCCGCTACAGCGTGCTCGAGCGCCAGAACGGTGATGCCATCAAGGGGGCGTAGGCTGGGTTTCATGGAGGGGAGTGAAGAGACCTGGCGGCACATGGGCCGGACGACAAAGTATAGGAACGGTCCTCTTCCCCCGAACAGTCGAGAATTCCTAAGGCGGCTTCGAAGTCTTCGAAACCGGCCGCATGCTTAGCCTTACGGTGCAGCGTCCGGTGCGCCCCATTCAGCGACATAGCGGATAAAGTCGCGCGTATAGGCCGGGAGCGCCTTCTGGCTCCGCACGACGATCCGCTGCTCGCGCCGGGCCCACGGCTCGTCCAGGGCCACCCCTTCCACCACCCCTTGCTCGATCAGGGGACCCGCTACCGAACGTGGCACGAGCGAAATGCCGGCGCCTTCCTGTACGCAACGCATGGCCGCGGCAAAGTCGGGTGCATGCACGCGAACGCGTGGCTTGATGCCGGCACGCGCTGCCATGTCATTGAGGAAGAGGAAATTGCTGCTCTTGCTGCCGACGGATACCAGGTCGTACACCAACGCCTGTGCAAGGGACATCTTGTCGAGCAACCCGGACGGGTGGCGTGCCGGAACCACGAACATCAGCTCATCGACGCCATATCGAATGAATTCCAGGCCCCGCATGTCGATCGCGCCGGCCACCAGTCCGACGTCCGCACGGTCTTCGATCACTGCCCGCACGCTGTCCTCGCTGAGGTGCTCCTCCAGGTCGACATTGACATTCGGGTACGCCGCCAGGAACCGGCTAAGCGCGGCGGGCAGGCTGGCCATGGTGCTGCTGTTCGCGTAGACGCGGATATGCCCTTCAATACCGTCGGTATGGCGCCGCATCTCCGACTGCAGGCGTTCGACGTTCTCCATGATCGCCTCGGCGTAGCGCAGTACCGTATCGCCCGCCGGCGTCAGGGCCATGCCCTTCTGTGTCCTGTTGAACAACGGAACGCCCATTGCCTGTTCGAGGTTCTTGAGGCGGTAGCTGGCCGAAGGCGCTGTCAAATGCATATCTGACGCTCCTGCCGTCACACTCTTGGCCTGCGCAATGGCGAGGAATACTCGCAGATCGGTGAGTTCGAAACGCACGCTTGTCTCCGTTGCTTGCCCGACAGTTCCCGGGGGTGTTTAGAAAAATTCTAACGACACCCCAGGAGCTTTCGACTGGTGTCCTTGTAGGGTCCGATTCTATATTTCGGCTCGTCACCGCAGCTATCGCTGTGCTGCGCGAAAAAGAATCGGAGACCAACATGACCATACTCTTCCGCAGGATCGCCAGTGCGTTGGGCAGCGCCGCGACACTCCTGGCCTGTGCGTCCCCTTCAGTGGCGCAGACCGACTACCCGGTGCGGCCTGTCCGACTCATCGTTCCGTATGCCGCTGGCGGGCCGACGGACACCTTCGCCCGATCGCTGGCTGCGAGCTGGAGCCGCAAGCTGAACACCTCGGTGGTTGTCGAGAACAAGTCGGGGGCCGGCACGATAGTCGGCACCGAGCTCGCGGCGAAAGCCGCACCGGACGGCTATACGTTGCTGCTGACCACTGTAGCGCATGCCGTGAACCCAAGCATTCACGCCGGCCTGCCGTATCGCACGATCGAGGACTTTGCGCCAGTCGGGCTGGCGGCTCGTGCGCCGCTGGTGCTGGTCGTGAACAAGAGCGTTCCGGCGAAAACACTGCCGGAATTCATCGCTTATCTGAAGTCGCGTCCCGGCCAGGTCAACTATGGCTCAGCGGGAGTTGGCAGTGCCCCGCATCTCGCCGGGGAACTGCTGAACTACACGGCAGGAACGAAAGCGGTCCATGTCCCGTATCGGGGGAGCGCGCCTGCCATGGCCGATCTTATCGGTGGCCATGTCGAATTCATGATCGACAGCGCACCGACAGGGCTGGCGCAGGTGCGGGCAGGAACGGTGCGCTTGCTGGGAACGTCGATGGAAAAACGCCTGCCGCAGACCAGGGAGACGCCGGCGATTGCGGAAGCCGTATCCGGCTATGAAGCATACACCTGGAATGCGGTATTCGTGCCAGCCCGAACACCTTCGACAGTTGTCCAGAAGCTGGTCTCGACACTTGGCGATGCACTCAGCGATCCCGCCCTGCAAAGCAAGGCCTTCGAGCTCGGGTTGCAGCTGGAGACCCAGCCTACACCAGCGGGGCTCGACAAATTCCTGCGCGCGGAACTGGAGAAGTGGAAGCGGGTGGCCGTCGCCACGAATATGAAAGCCGACTGAGCGAAACCCGCGCAGGCCAGCGCCGGAACCAACCATCAGGCATACGGAGAAGCCATGAACGCCTATCAACTTTGTCCGCAGCGCTACTTTGAGGATTTCGAACTCGGAGAGCACTTCAACCTGCCGTCCCGCACCATGACCGACGCGCTGTTCGCGGCGTTCCAGCTGGCAAGCGGGGACAACCATCCGGTTCACTACGACGTCGAGTACTGCCGTGCTCACGGCATGCCGCACATGCTGGCGCACGGATTCCAGGTCGTGATCCAGACTGCCGCGGGGGCGGGCCTGTTTCCCCATATGGTCGAGGAGTCCCTGAAGGGCTTCATCGAGCAGAGCAGCCGCTTCCTCGCGCCTGTCTACGTCGGCGATACGTTGTACTGCCGCCTCACCGTCACCGAGCTGGTTCCCGGCCGTACGACCGGCGTGCTGGCGATGCGGTCGGAGGTGCGCAACCAGAACGACGTTTGCGTCATGGAGGGGACGCAAAGGTACTTGCTGCGCAAGCGCGTGCCGGGCAGCAACGGGGACTGACGGGAGGTCAGCCTCCGCTGCCGGCCAGGACCGTCAGGCTGCCTGAGCCACGGGCAGGCAGACCTTCAGCAGCGTCTGCAAGCGCAGCTTGTCGAGGTGCCGGCCGATAAACACGAACTTGCTTTGCGCGGCTTCCGGCCCCCAGGCGTCGGCGGGATGAAAATCCATCAGCCGGTGCACGGCTTGCAGCACGTAGCGGCGGTCATCGCCCTCCACGGCCACGATCCCCTTCATCCGGAACACATCGTCCCCTTGCGCCGCGAGCAGTGCCTTCAGGCCGTGCTCCAGGCGCTGGCGGTCGAACGGCTGGTCGAACACCAGCGATACGGACGTGACCGACGGATCGTGGCGGTGGCCATGCGCGTCGTCATCGTGCACGTGGTCGCAATGCTCGTCGCACACGTGGTCGTGATGGTCGTGGTCGTGCGCATGTTCGTGGTGGTCATCGTGCGCGTCCGCCTGGATCGTGCCCGTGGTAAAGCCGCCGATGCCGAGGATCTTGCCCAGGTCCACCTGGGCAAAGTTTGAGCGCAGGATCTGCGCGCCCTCGTTCAGCCGGTGGATGCGTGCCTCCAGCCTGTCGAGCTGCGCGGCGTTCACCAGGTCGGTCTTGTTGAGGATCACGCGGTCGGCCGCCACGATCTGGTCGACGGCCTGGTTGTCGAAGCCGGTCAGCTGAGGGTCATCGAGGTGGCTTTCGATATGCACCGCGTCCACCAGCGTCAGGATGCCGTCGAGCGTGACCTGCTTGGCGACTTCATTGTCCATGAAGAAGGTGGCCGCCACCGGCGTGGGATCGGCCAGGCCGCTGGTCTCGACCAGGATATGGTCGAAGCGCTCGGGCTGCTCCAGCAGCTTCTGCAGGATGCGCACGAGGTCGGTGCGCACATCGACCACGCAGCAGATGCAGCCGTTGGTCATCTGGTAGATCTCCTCGTCGGAGGTCATCACCAGGTCGGAATCGACATCGACCTCGCCGAACTCGTTTTCGATCACGGCGATGCGGTGGCCGTGCTTCTGCGTCAGGATGTGGTTGAGCAGCGTCGTCTTGCCCGAGCCGAGGAAGCCGGTAAGGATGGTGACCGGGACGGGCGGCTGTTGTGCGACGGCAGGTGCGTTCATGTTGTCTCCTGATTTGTACCAGTTGGGTACTGCGTTCCCCGCAATCGCGGGGCGAAAGTTCTCGTGTTCTCTTCAGGCGGTGGCCACGTTGGGGCGCAAGCCTTGCCAGCGTTCCACCAGCCCGTCGTGCGGCACGTCGAACAGGTCCAGCACGCGCCCCACGGTGTGGTTGACGATGTCGTCCACTGACTGCGGATGTGTGTAGAAGGCCGGCACCGGCGGCAGCACGATGGCGCCCATCTCGGTCACCGTGGTCATGTTGCGCAGGTGCACCAGGTGAAAGGGCGTCTCGCGCGCCAGCAGCACCAGCCGGCGGCGCTCCTTGAGCATCACGTCGGCGGCGCGGGTGACGAGGTTGTCGGCAAGCCCGGTGGCGATGGCGGCCAGCGTGCGCATGGAGCACGGCGCCACCACCATGCCGTCGCAGCGGAACGAGCCGCTGGCGATGGTGGCGCCGATATCGCGCACGTTGTGCACCACGTCGGCCATGGCTTCGATCTGCGGGCGCTGCAGGCCCAGCTCATGGTGCGCGGTCAGCAGGCCGGACGGGGAGCAGACCAGGTGGGTCTCCCAGCCGTCCAGCGCCGACAGTGCCTGCAGCAAGCGCACGCCGTACACCGCGCCGCTGGCGCCGGTGATGGCGACCACCAGGCGTTGCTTGCGGGTCATGGGGTGGCGCCTTCCTTCGCTGCCTTCTCCGCCAGTGCCTGCAGCACTTGCTCTGGCTTGATCGGGTAGTGCCGGAAGCGCACGCCGATGGCATCGAACACCGCATTGGCAATCGCCGGTCCGATCGCGACGATCGGGTCCTCGCCCACGCCCTTGGCGCCGAACGGGCCGCCGGGGTCGGGCGCCGCCTCCAGGATCACCGTGTGGATGGGCGGCATGTCCATCGCCAGCGGCATCTTGTAGTCGACGAAGTTGGCGTTGAGCGAGCGCCCGGTGCGCATGTCGATCTGGTAGTCCTCATACAGCGTATGGCCGATGCCTTGCTGGATGCCGCCTTCGATCTGCCCTGCGGCAGCCACCGGGTGGATCACCTTGCCGACGTCATGCACCGGCACCACCTGCTGCACGGTGATGAAGCCGGTTTCGGTATCGACCGCCACCTCGACGAAATGCGCGGCGAATGAATACGACTTGGTCGGGTGATAGGTGGCGGTGCCCACCAGCTGCGCGGCGGGGATGCCCTTGCGCGGCATCACGGCCTCGCGCACGGTCAGGGTCGGGCCGTCGCGGTCGCGCACGGCGATCACGCCGGCGGTGAGCGTCAGGGCCTCGGGCTCGCATTCCATCAGCTTGGCCGCGCGATCGAACAGCTGGCGCTTGATCTCGCCCGCCGCCATCTGCGCGGCCTTGCCGACCATATAGGTGGTGTGGCTGGCAAAGGCGCCGATGTCCCAGGGCACCACGTCGGTATCGCCGTGCACGACCGCCACCGCTTCGAACGGCAGGGTCAGTTCTTCTGCCACGATCTGGGCGAGGGCGGTATGCGCACCGGTACCCAGCCCGGCCGCGCCGGTCAGCAGCACCACGGTGCCATCCTCATTCATCTTGATGATGGCGTTGCCCTGTTCCTTGATGCCGGGATAGGCGCTGCTGCCGTGCATCTCGCAGCCCAGGCCCCAGCCGGTGCGGATCGGGCCGCTGGTGTCGCGCGGGCGGCGGCGCAGCGCGGGCCAGTCGACCAGTTCCATGCCCTTCTCGATGCAGGCCTCCAGGCCGTGCCCGATCAGCGGATGGTTGGACGGCGCAATGTCGCCTTCGCGCACGGCGTTCTTCAGCTTCAGCCCGGCGGGGTCCAGGCCCAGGTGCTCGGCGGCCTCGTCCATCTGCACGTCGAGCGCGTAATAGGTCTGCACCACGCCATAGCCGCGGAAGGCGCCGGCGATGGGGCTGTTGGTGTAGACGCAGCGGCCTTCGAGCAGCACGTTGTCGCAGCGGTACAGCGAGACCATGGCGGCAGTGCCGACATTGGTCACGCCCGGGCCGTGCGAGCCATAGGCGCCGGAGTTGAACACCACCTTGGCCTGGCGCGCGGTGATGGTGCCGTCGTTGCGGAAGCCTTGCTTGAGCCAGATCTTCGCCGGATGGCGCGTGCGGCCGCCGAGGAAGGTTTCCTCGCGCGTGTATTCCATGCGCACCGGGCGGCGCGTCTCGCGCGCCAGCAGCGCGCACAGGAACTCCTGCTGGAACAGGTCCTGCTTGGCGCCGAAGCCGCCGCCCATGTGGTCGACCAGCACGCGCACCTTGTGCAGCGGCAGGCCCAGCACCTCGGCCATGATGCCGCGCACCATGAAGGCGGTCTGGGTGGAGATCCACACCGTCAGGTTGCCGTTGCCGTCCCAGCTGGTGGTGCAGACGTTGGGCTCCATGTAGGCGGGGGTGGGACGGCCGCCTTCGTAGATGCCTTCGAGGATGAAGTCCGCCTCGGCAAAGCCCGCTTCCACGTCGCCGCGTTTGATGATCACCGGCGGCAGCACCAGGTTGCCGCCGGGTTCGCGGTCGTGGATGCGCGGGGCGTCGGAGCGCTCGGCGTCCTCGGTGGTGAAGACGGCGGGCAGCGTTTCGTATTCGACTTCGATCAGCTCGACCGCGCGCTCCGCGATCTCTTCGCTGATGGCGGCCACCGCGGCCACGCCTTCGCCCCAGTAGCGCACCTTGTCGTCCAGGATGTACTGATCGCAGGTCACCGAGGCGGAGCGCGGGTGGGGCGAGCCGGCGTGCAGCACGCGCGGCACGTTCTCATGGGTCAGCACGGCCTTGACACCTGGCAATGCCAGCGCACGCGAGGTGTCGATGCGGCGGATTTTCGCGTGCGCGAGGTTGCAGCGCTTCATCTTGCCGAACAGCAGGCCGGGGAAGGGCATGTCGGCAACGTATCTGGCGTTGCCGGTGACCTTGTCGAGCAGGTCGGTGCGCTTGACGCTGTGTCCGATCACGGCGTGGGTCATCATGCCTCCTCGCTGGCGCGGGCCTTGCAGCCCGCGAATTCCATGGCCTCGGCGGTCCTCTCGATGGCCTCGATGATCTTGGTGTAGCCGGTGCAGCGGCAGATATTGCCAGCAATGGCAAAGCGGATTTCGTCGCGCGTGGGACGCGGGTTCTCGTCCAGCAGCGCCTTGGCCATCACCACGAAGCCCGGCGTGCAGAAGCCGCACTGCGCGGCGCCGCACTGCATGAACTGCTCCTGGATCGGGTGCACGGTGTCGGGCGCGGGCTGCACGCCTTCGATGGTGGTGATGTGGCAGCCGTGCGCTTCGGGCGCCAGCACCAGGCAGGAATTCATCGGCTGGCCGTCGATGATGACGGTGCATGAACCGCATTCGCCCACGTCGCAGCCCTTCTTGGTGCCGGTCAGGCAGGCGTCGTTGCGCAGGGCGTCGAGCAGCGTGCCGTGCGGCTCCACCGCCAGTTCGCGCGGCTCGCCGTTGATGACGAGTTCGATCATTTTTCGCATGTTGCGGCCTCCAGGGCTTGTTCCAGGGCGCGGCGGGTCAGCACGCCGACCATCTGCCGCCGGTAGGCTTCGCTGGCGCGCACGTCGCTGATGGGGCGGGCTTCGCCCATGGCGGCGTGCGCGGCCTGCAGGATCAGGGCATCCGTCACGCGCTGGCCGCGCAGCACCTGCTCGGCACGCACGGCGCGTACCGGGGTCGGGCCGACCGCTGCCAGCACAATGCCGACCTCGGCGCAGTGGCCGTTCTCGACTGTCAGCGATACCGCCACGCCGACGGTGGCCAGTTCCATCTGCACGCGGCGGCCATGCTTGAGGTAGACCTTGCCGGTGTGGGCGCGCGGCGCCGGCACGGTGATGCGGGTGACGATCTCGTCCGGCGCGATGGCGGTCTTGCCGACGCCGGTGACGAAGTCCTCGACGCGCAGCTCGCGCGAGCCGGACAGGCCATACAGGTGCACCGAAGCACCGTCCGCCACCAGCGGCGCGATCGAATCGGCCGACGGTGACGCGCGGCAGACGTTGCCCACCACGGTGGCGCGATGGCGCACCTGGATCGAGGCGAAGTCCGTCACGGCTTTCGCCAGGCTGGCGTAGTGGCGCTGCACGAAGCCCGAGGTCTCCACCGCGCGCGTGGTCACCAGCGCGCCGATGCGCAGGCCGTTGACGGGGTCGAACGTCAGCACGTCCATGCCCGGGATCTTCTTGATGTTGATCACCTGCTCGGGCTTGCGCACGGACTCCTTGATCTGGACCAGCAGGTCCGTGCCGCCGGCCAGCACGCTGGCCTTGCCGCCGCACCGGTGCAGCATGGCCGAGGCTTCCGCCAGCGTTGCCGGTTCGAAATATTCAAACGCTCTCATTGCTCCTCCTGGTCTGTGCCATCGGCGTCTGCCTGTCGTGTGGGGCGCGCACCGTTGAAGTCATCATGGGCGGATGGGCTTCATCGGTAAAGGCCCGGAAACGGATTAATTGATCGTGTTACCCTCTGAATCAGACGCGCCGGCCAACCTGGCAAAACAAGCGCGCACCCCGACATCCCGGAGGTAGACAACGTGCCCAACATCAGCAACATGAACGTGTCGCTGCGCCAGCTGCGCGCGTTCATCGCCGTGGCGCAGGAGCGCCACTTCACCCGCGCGGCCGAGAAGCTGGACCTGTCGCAGTCGTCGGTCAGCGCGCTGATCCACGAGCTGGAAGGCAACCTCGGCCTGAAGCTGTTTGACCGCCACACGCGCCAGCTGCACATCACACAGGCGGGCGCGGAGCTGTTGCCGCTGGTGAAGAAGGCGGTGGCCGATATCGACAGCGTGATCGAGAACTCCAGCGAGCTGCGCACGCTGGGTCGCGGGCGCGTGTCGATCTCGGCGTCGTCGATCCAGGCGGCGCTGATGCTGCCGCGCGTGATCCGCGAGTTCTGCGTGAGCCATCCCGGCGTGAAGGTGGAACTGCACGACGTGTCCGAGCATGAGGTGACCAAGATGGTCAGCTCGGGCGAGGTGGATTTCGGCATCGGCACCATCCCAGAGGGCCAGCCCGACCTGAGCGCGCAGCGGCTGATGTCCGATCCCTTCGTGATCGTGATGCCGGCGCATCATCCGTTGCGCCGGCGCAAGACGCTGCGCTGGGAAGACGTGGCGGGCCTGCCCGTGATCGGGCCGCACAAGGGCAACCCGATCCGCGACTGCCTGGATACCGCGCTGGCCGCGCGCGGCATTTCGCTGCAGCGGGTGCACGAGGTGTTCCTGCCGCTGACCATGGTGGGCATGGTGGATGCCGGGCTGGGCATCGCGGTGATGAGCGCGGCGGTCACGCGGCTGACTTCCGCGCTGGGGCTGGCCACGGTGATGCCGACCGATCCGGTGATCCACCGCGAGATCTCGCTGCTGGTGCACGCGGACCGGTCGCTGTCACCGCCGGCCCAGGCTTTCCGCGATCTGCTGATGCGCTATCGCGCCAAGCTGGCCGACGCAGGCTGACTACTTCATGCCGGTTCCTTCGCCAGCCCGTGGGCCTGGGGGACCGGCGAGCGGGCGTTGAACAGCAGGTTCAGCAGCACCGCGGTCAGCGTGCCGAGCAGGATGCCGTTCTGGCAGAACTTGGCCAGCAGCTCCGGCATCTGCGCGAAGAACTTGTCCGACACCAGCGGGATCATGCCCAGCGCCACGCTGACGGCGACGATATAGGCGTTCTTCTTGTTCTCGACAAAGTCCACATGGCCGAGGATGCGCACGCCCGTGGCAGCCACCATGCCGAACATCACCAGCGCCGCGCCGCCCAGCACATATTGCGGGATCGAGGCGGCAAAGAAGGCGAGCTTGGGCAGGCAGCCCAGCACGATCAGAATGCCGCCGGCGGTGGCGCAGACCCAGCGGCTGCGCACGCCGGTGACCTGCACCAGCCCCACGTTCTGCGCGTACGAGGTGTAGGTGAAGGTGTTGAACACCGCTCCCACCAGCGCGCCCACGCCGTCGGCACGCAGGCCGCGCGCGAGGTCGTCGCTGCCCACCGGGCGGCCCACGATTTCGCCCAGCGCCAGGAACTGGCCCACGCCCTCGATCATGATCACGATCATCACCACGCACAGCGTGACCGCGGTCATGGCATCGAAGGTGGGCCAGCCGAAGTGGAAGGGCGTGATGAACTCCACCCAGTGCGCGTTGTGCAGGCCGTCGAAGTTGACCTTGCCCAGCGACAGCGCGATCACGAAGCCCACCGCGATGCCGATCAGCACCGCCACGTTGCACAGGAAACCCCTGGCAAAGGCCACCAGCGCCAGCACCGTGCACAGCACCGCGGTGGCGATGGCGATGTTCACCGGCAGGCCGAAGTTGGGATTGGGCACGGGGCCGGCCGCCGTGTTGATGGTCGGGTTGCCGCCCGCCGCCCAGTTGATGCCGACGCGCATCAGCGAGACGCCGATCACCAGCACCACCGTGCCGGTCACTACCGGCGGGAACCAGCGCACCATCTTGCCGACATAGGGCGCGGCAATGTAGGTGAAGATGCCCGCCACCATCACCGCGCCGAACACGGCCGGCAGGCCCAGCGACGGATTGGAGCCGGTGGCGATGATCGGCGCGATGGCGGTGAAGGTGACGCCCATCATCACCGGCAGGCGGATGCCGACCTTCCAGATGCCGATGCTCTGGATCATCGTCACCAGGCCGCAGCAGAACAGGTCCGCGGCGATCAGGAAGGCCACCTGGTCCTTGGGCAGCTTGAGGGCGCCGCCGATGATCATCGGCACGGCAATGGCGCCGGCATACATCACCAGCACGTGCTGCAGGCCAAGGGCCAGCAGGCGGGGCGGGGGCAGGACCTCGTCGACGGGATGCACGGGGGCATTCCCTTGCGTAGGCAGGGTGGGGTTCATGCTGTCTCCTTTGGTCGGTATCACGCCGGTTGCGCATTGCGCTAACGTGTCGCCAAGGTCGCCGGCGTTTCCTCTTCGGGATGGTCAGTTGCCATCCTCTCGTGCGAAGCCCGCGCCTGTCCTGTCTTATAAGTCAGCATGACAGCGGCGGCGGGAAGGTACAACGTTTGGGGCGGATTTATCGATCGGGTGAAACGATGAATCCGCCAGTTTCAGCGGGTTATCCCTTACGGCATGTGGGAGCCCGCGCGTTCCAGCCGCTTCAGCAGTGCTGCCGCGCGCGCCATCGCGGCAGGGTCGATGCGCGCGCGGATACCGTCGAAGGCAGGTCCGCGCGTGGCGTCCAGCCCCATGCGTGACGTGGTGCCCACACCCGAGGCCGAGGGGTCGAGTGCGCTGCCAGGCAGGCCGTCGACCACCACCACGTCCAGGTGCGGTTGCAGGTGTGTGGCCATCGCCCACAGCACTTCTTCATCGCGGGTGATGTCGACGTCCTCATCCACCGCGACCACCGTCTTCAGGTACGGATCCCAGCCGAGCAGGCCCAGCATCACCTGGCGCGCCTCGCCTGGGCGGCTCTGGCGCAACGCCACGTAGGCGTGGAAGTGCGTACCGGAGCTGGGGTAGTGCACGGCGGTGACGCCGGGAAAGCGCTCCCTGAGCTTTTCGACCATCTCCGATTCACGCGGGATGCGGCCCAGGTTCAGGTGTTCGGCCGAGTTGCCGCCGACCACGTCGACCAGCCATGCATCGGTGCGGCGCATCACGCTTTCCACGCGCAACAGGTTGTTGGTTGAACGGTCCGACGAATAGCCGGTGAATTCACCGAAGGGGCCTTCGTCGACGCGCGCTTCGGGATCGATCACGCCTTCAAGCACGATCTCCGCATGCGCTGGCACCAGGATGCCGTGGCGCGGTGTGCGTACCGCTTCCAGCGGCGCGCCGAACAGGCCGCCGGCAACGTGGCGCTCGTCCACGCCGTAGGGCAGCCGCGTGGCGCCGGCCAGCATGAACAGCGGATGCGCGCCGATCACCATGGCCACCGGCAGGGGCCGGCCCAGTTCGGTGGCGCGCTGCTGCATGCGCCACAGGTGCCCGCGCGAATGGAGGCTGGTGGCGATCTCGGTGGGCGAGTGCAGCATCGAGCGGTGGTAGCTGGCGTTGCCGATACCGGTGTCGGGATCTTCCGCGATCAGGATCGCGTTGGTGATGTAGGGGCCGCGGTCGCTGGCGAAGTGCTTGATCGCCGGGATCGTGCGCAGGTCGATGTGTTCAGTCTCGACATGGCCGGTGACGGCGCCGCTGTCCAGCACGCGCGGCGCCACCATGCGGCGGCTGCGGGCCTGGTATTCGGCATGGATGCCGGCGGGCGCCACGCCGCCCAGCATGCGCCCCACGCGCTCGCGCGAGGCAAAGAGGTTGGTCGCCAGCGACGTGCCCAGCCCTTCGACGTGGTCGAACAGCAAGGCCGGATGGCGGCCCTGCGCGGCCAGCGCCCACACCAGTGCGGTCGGGTCCTGGTCGGCGCCGACCGGCTCGCGGATATGCAGCACGTCTTCGGGAAAGGCCTCGCGGTAGGCGGCCAGGAACTGGTGGAAGTCCTGCGAGGTGTCGTGAAACGGCTTGCGCGCCGATGCCGCTGAGGCGAAGGGCGCTGAGGGTGAGTTCATGGATCGGCTCCTGTGGTCAGGGTTGGCCAGGGCGAAGGCTGCCCCGGCGGCCGGGAATGGTCCCGGCCGCCGTGCCGTGCCTGCCTGCCGAACAGCTATCGGCTAGCGACTACGTGTCAGCGCGTGCTGGCGTACGTATCCTTCAGCCGCGCCAATGCCTCTTGCTGCGTCTTGGGCGGCGCCGTGGTCTCGATGCCGACCAGCCGGGCGATGTTGTTGCCCATGTAGTCCTCCAGCCCGTCCTCGTCCAGGTCCATGCCCTGCGGCGCGGGGCCGCACAGCATCTCCAGCTCGCGCAGCCACATGCCGGGCTCGTTGGGCGGGGTGTCGGTGCCGAACACGATCTTGTCGCGCGGCAGCTGGCGCGCGAACTCGACGATGCGCGACTGGAAGCACCAACCAGATTCGCAATACACGTTGGGCGTGTCCATTGCCATCCAGAAGGCCTCGAACGAGTAGTTGCCGCCGGTCTGGATGCCGAAGTGGCCGATGATGAAATTGACCATCGGGAATTCGCGGATGATCGGGTAGAACATCGTCGGGATGGTGTACGGGCCGTCGCCGGTGTGGATCAGCACCACCACGTTGTACTTGGCGCAGACCTTCATCGCCGGGCGCAGCCAGTCCAGCGCGCGGTCGGGGCGGTAGCCGTGCATGTTGGCATGCAGCTTGAGCATCTTGAAGCCGTATTCCTTGACGTGGAATTCCAGCTCCTGCGCGCCTTCTTCCGGGCCCCAGCGCGGGTTGAAGGTGAAGTTGCCGATAAAGCGGTCGGGGTACTTCTGGCAGAGCTCCGCGATATAGGCCATGTAGTCGCGGATGCCTTCGCGCCCGCGGCGGTTGCCGTCGCGGTAGCCGGTGTTGCCCGGCGGCGGCTGGATAAAGCCCATGTCGATGCGGCGCGGCTTGCCGTTGATCATGTAGGGGCCGTCCATCATCTTGAGCATGCGCTCGCCGTTGAAGGGCTCGCCGGTGTGGCGCCAGGCCTCGTCGACGAGATTGGTCGGGTGCAGATGGGTATCGATAATCATGTTGTGTGCTCCGGAGTCCGTTGTCGGTGGCGCGGGCTTGTGTGCGCTTACGCGGCCAGGCGTGCTTTCGCTTCTTCGAGCGTGCGCGGGACCGGCGTCGGTTCCAGGCCGATCATCCGGGCGACGTTGTTGCCGAGGTAGTCCTCCAGCGTGTCTTCATCCAGGTTCAGGCCCTGGGGCGGCTCGAAGCACAGCACTTCCAGCAGGCGCAGCCACATGCCGGGCTCGTTGGGCGGGGTGTCGGAGCCGAACAGGATCTTGTGCTTGGGCAGCACCTTGGCGAACTCGACGATGCGCGACTGCAGGCACCAGCCCGATTCGCAGTACACGTTGGGCATGTCCATGGCCATCTGGAACGGCTCGAAGCAATACACGCCGCCGGTCTGCACGCCGAAGTGGGCCATGATGAAGTTCACCGTCGGGAACTCCTTCATCATCGGCACCCATTCGGTCGGGATGCTGTAGGGGCCGTCGCCGGTATGCAGCTTGACCAGCACGCCCAGCTCGGCGCACTTCTGCAGCGCCGGGCGCAGCCAGTCGAGGGCACGGTCCGGGCGGTAGGCATGCATGTTGGCCTGGAACTGGACCATCTTGAAGCCCAGCTTCCTGACGTAGTGCTCCATGGCATTGACGCCGTTCTCGACGCCGCAGCGCGGGTTGTAGACGAAGCAGCCGATAAAGCGTTCCGGGTACTTATTCACCATCTCCGCGGTGTAGGCCATGTACGCGTCGATAGACTCGCTGCCTGACTTCACGCCGTCGGTGTAGGTGTAGATGGTGTTGCCCTGCGGGGGCTGGATAAAGGCTTTATCGATGCGGCGCGGCTTGCCGTTGATGGTGAACGGGCCGTCCATCATCTGGATCAGGCGCTCGCCGGTGAACGGGTCGCCGTCGTGGCGCCAGGCCAGGTCCACCAGGTTGGTCGGATAACAGCTGGTGTCGATGATCATGGGAGATCCCCTAACAATGACTAGGTTGGACACGCATGCGGCGGGCGTGCGCGAACAACGCCGCGGGGCCGGCCTTGCATGCTGCTATCGGGAGTCTTTGTCAGGGGAGCTGTTGGACCACTGCGCCACCGACGAAACACTCCGTCAGTGAGCAATCTCCAGTTGAACCTCGCGGCATTGCACCGCTGCTGTCCAATCGACCGCTTCTACCCACGCGCTCTTTATACATAGCGCCCGAGCGTTGCGTCAAGCGCATCATGTGTTGCGCCGCACGAACAGCGGGTGCACGTGCATTCCAACCATGGTACGAATCCGCTACATTGCAAGAACCGTGGTGGCAGGCCCGCCGGCGCGGGGCAGGGAGAACTCGGGCCGATTGCTTTGAACGGGGTTTATCACGGGGAAGGGGTGAAAACATGCACGGCAACTTTGCGGTGATGGCGGGGGCCATGCTGTCTGTTGCGCTGTCAATGGCGCTGGGCGGCTGCGGCGGGGATGGGGGCCAGACGGAAATGGTGTCGCCGACTGCGACGACCACGGCGGCCACGACAACGAAATACGGGGTAACGGCAACCACCACCAGCGCCACCACGCGCTGGGCACCGGCGCTCACCGACACCTGGCAGATCCAGCTGACCGGCAAGCTCAACACCAGCTATGCGGTGACCGCCTACGACTTCGACCTGTTCGATACGCCGCAGGCCACCATCGCCGCGCTCAAGGCCCAGGGCCGGCGCGTGATCTGCTATTTCTCCGCGGGCAGCTCCGAGGACTGGCGCCCCGACTACAACCAGTTTGCCGCCGCCGACATGGGCGCGCCGCTGTCAGGCTGGGCGGGCGAGCGCTGGCTGGACACGCGCTCGGCCAACGTGCGCCGCATCATGCAGGCGCGCATGGACCTGGCGGTCAGCAAGGGCTGCGACGCGGTCGATCCGGACAATGTCGATGGCTATACCAACAGCACCGGCCTGCCGCTGACGGCCGAGACCCAGCTCGACTACAACCGCTTCCTGGCGGCCGAGGCGCATGCGCGCGGGCTGGCGGTGGGGCTGAAGAACGATGTGGAGCAGGTGGCCGACCTGGCGGCAAGCTTCGATTTCGCCATCAACGAGCAGTGCTTCCAGTACCGGGAGTGCGGCGCCTATACGGCGTTCACGGGGCAGGGCAAGCCGGTGTTCCAGATCGAGTACGCCACCAAGTACAGGGACGCGGCCACGCGCGCCGGGCTGTGCGCCAAGGCGCAGGCCGCCAACCTGCGCACGCTGGTGCTGCCCAAGACGCTGAACGGCTCGTTCCGCTACGCCTGCGACGCCTGAGTGCCTGCGCCGGCGGGGGCAGCGCGTTCCAGCTCCCGCCAGGCCAGGTAGAGCCGGGTATCGAATTCCAGCTGGTGGTAGCGCGGCTCCATGTGTTCACAGAGCCGGTAGAAGGCCTTGTCGTGATCGCTCTCTTTCAGGTGGGCGAGTTCGTGCACGACGATCATGCGCAGGAATTCCGGCGGCGCTTCCTTGAACAGCGACGCCACGCGGATTTCCTTCTTGGCCTTGAGCTTGCCGCCCTGCACGCGCGAGATCGCAGTGTGCAGGCCCAGCGCACGCTGGGCCGAATCGAGGCGCGCATCGAAGCCGACCTTGTGCAGCGGCGGCGCGCTGCGCAGGTATTCCTGCTTGATGTCCGTGGTGTATTCGTACAGCGCGCGGTCGGTCTGCACGGTGTGGCGCCCGGGGTAGCGCCGGGCGATATGGTCCCCGAGCCGGCCGGCGGCGATCAGCTCGCGCACCTGGTCCAGCACGCCGGGCGGGTAGCCGCCCAGAAAGCGCATCGGGTCCTTGCCGGCGGGGCGCCAGGTTTCAGTCACGGCAGTGGCCTGCTCAGTGGTGGTGGTGATGGTGGTGCATCCAGCTGTTGTCCAGCGAGTTGACGAAGGACTCGACCGCATCCTTGTCGCCGGTGGCGTGGCGCATCATCTCGCCGCACTTGCAGAAGCCCTGGTATGGGGTGATGTGCGAGCAGGCCGACGTCTTTTGCAGGTACAGCGTGACGGGTTTGGTGCACTTCTTGCACTTGAACTTCAGGGTCAGGGCGGGTTTGCTCATGGCGATGGCTTGGGAAGTCGGCGAAAAATCGAACCTGTCATTGTACCGGCCAGGGCGGAATCAAGCAGGACCGCCTCAGCGCGCCGCACCTGCCTGATACACTCCCGCCATTCCCGAACAACCCTCCAACACGCACCCATGGCACAGTACGTTTTCACCATGAACCGCGTGGGCAAGATCGTCCCGCCCAAGCGTCACATCCTGAAGGACATCTCGCTGTCGTTCTTTCCCGGCGCCAAGATCGGCGTGCTGGGCCTGAACGGCTCGGGCAAGTCCACGCTGCTCAAGATCATGGCCGGCCTCGACAAGGAAATCGAGGGCGAAGCCACGCCGATGCCCAACCTGAACATCGGCTACCTGCCGCAGGAACCGCAGCTCAATCCCGAGCAGACCGTGCGCGAGTCGGTGGAAGAGGCCCTGGGCGGCGTGTTCGAGGCGCGCAAGAAGCTCGACGAGATCTACGCGGCCTATGCCGAGCCGGACGCCGACTTTGACGCGCTGGCCGCCGACCAGGCCAAGTACGAAGCCATCCTGGCCGCCAGCGACGGCAACAATGTCGAACTGCAGCTGGAAATCGCCGCCGACGCGCTGCGCCTGCCGCCGTGGGAGGCAACGATCGGCAACCTGTCCGGCGGTGAAAAGCGCCGAGTGGCGCTGTGCCGCCTGCTGCTGTCGCGCCCCGACATGCTGCTGCTGGACGAGCCGACCAACCACCTGGATGCGGAATCGGTGGAATGGCTGGAACAGTTCCTGACGCGCTTCCCGGGCACCGTGGTGGCCGTGACCCACGACCGCTACTTCCTCGACAACGCCGCCGAGTGGATCCTGGAACTGGACCGCGGCCAGGGCATCCCCTGGAAGGGCAACTACAGCTCGTGGCTGGACCAGAAGGAAGCGCGCCTGAAGCAGGAAGAGGCCAGCGAATCGGCACGCCAGAAGGCCCTGCACAAGGAACTGGAGTGGGTGCGCCAGAACCCGAAGGGCCGCCAGGCCAAGTCCAAGGCGCGTCTGGCCCGCTTTGACGAACTGAACAGCCAGGACTACCAGAAGCGCAACGAAACCCAGGAAATCTTCATCCCGGTGGGTGAGCGCCTGGGCAACGAGGTGATCGAGTTCGACGGCGTGAGCAAGGGCTACGGCGACCGCCTGCTGATCGACAACCTCAGCTTCAAGGTGCCGCCGGGCGCCATCGTCGGCATCATCGGCCCGAACGGCGCCGGCAAGTCGACCTTCTTCCGCATGCTGACCGGCAAGGAACAGCCCGACAGCGGCGAGATCAGGATCGGGCCGACCGTGAAGATGGCGTTCGTCGACCAGAGCCGCGATGCGCTCGATGGCACCAAGACCGTGTTCGAAGAGATCTCGGGCGGCTCCGACATCCTGACGGTGGGCAGGTACGAAACGCCGTCGCGCGCCTATATCGGCCGCTTCAACTTCAAGGGCGGCGACCAGCAGAAGCAGGTCGGCACGCTGTCGGGCGGCGAACGCGGCCGCCTGCACATGGCCAAGACGCTGATCGCTGGCGGCAACGTGCTGCTGCTGGACGAACCGTCCAACGACCTCGACGTGGAAACGCTGCGGGCGCTGGAAGATGCGCTGCTGGAATTCGCGGGCTGCGTGATGGTGATCTCGCACGATCGCTGGTTCCTGGACCGGATTGCTACCCACATCCTGGCGTTCGAGGGCGACTCGCATGTGGAGTTCTTCCCGGGGAACTACCAGGAGTACGAGGCGGACAAGAAGCGGCGGCTGGGTGAGGAAGGGGCCAAGCCCAAGCGGATTCGATACAAGCCGATTGTGCGGTGATGGGCTCTGTTTGCGATAGAGTGCCGGCCTGCGCGCCTGCACGTTGCTGACAACCTTCACACGCAGCGGGTTTGCTCCCTCTCCCGCTTGCGGGAGAGGGAGCACACAAGTGGCGCTTCGAAACCGAGGCGCCGCCACAAGCAAGGCCCCGACTCAGTTGAGCGGGGCTTTTTGCTTCGCCTCAGCGGCAATCATGCCTACGCCCGCACCAGCCTGACCCGCGTAATCTCCGACGGCGCCCCAAGCCGCTTCGGCGGTCCCCAATACCCGGTGCCACGGCTGATATAGATCCACAGCGAACCATGCCGCACCAGTCCGGCGGTGTATGGCTGCTGCATCGGCACGAACAGGTTCCACGGCCAGAACTGGCCGCCGTGGGTATGGCCGGACAACTGCAGGTCGAAACCGGCTTCCGCCGCGGCGGCAGCGGTGCGTGGCTGGTGGGCCAGCAGCACGCGCGCGCCGGCGTGTGCCGGGGCGCCGGCGATGGCGCGGTGCGGGTCGCTGCGGTGGCTTTCGTGGAAGCGGCCGGCGGAGTAGTCGGTGACGCCGCCGAGTACCAGCACGTCGCCGTCGTGCTGCAGCACCACGTGTTCGTTCATCAGCACGCGCACGCCCAGGCGGCGCAGCTCAATGATCCACGGCTCCGCGCCGGAGTAGTACTCATGGTTGCCGGTGACGAAGTAGGTGCCGTGGCGCGCCTGCAGCCGGGCCAGCGGCGCGGTGTGGGCGGAAAGTTCGCGCACGGTGCCGTCGACCAGGTCGCCGGTGATGGCGATGGCGTCGGCCTGCAGGCTGTTGACGCGGTCGACGATGCGGTCGAGGTAGGGCCGCTTGATGGTGGGCCCGACATGGATGTCGCTGATCTGGGCGATGGTGAAACCATGCAGGGCGTCAGGCAGGCCGGCCACGGGCACGTCGACTTCGACCACGCGTGCCAGCCGGCGGGCATTGATATAGCCGGCCAGCGTGACCAGCAGCGCCAGCAGCGGCACCGCCACCGCACTGCCCGCGGACAGGCCGGGCGCGTGCCAGCCGAGCAGTTGCCCGGCCAGCCAGGCCGCCGCCAGCGCCACGTCGCGTACCAGCGTCAGCACCAGCAGGGATGAGAAGAATCCCATTGCCAGCATGCCGATCCAGGAAACCAGGTCCGACCAGGGCTGGCTGACGCGCCGCGCCAGCAGCCCGGCCGGCAGCAGGGCGCAGGAGAGGGCCAGCCAGATGACGGCCAGTGTCTTGACCGCCATCGGCACCGGCATCGCCGGCAGCAGGCGCAGCCCGATATAGCCGTGCAGCAGGGCTGTCACGAGGGCGGCGGTCAGGATGGTGGTGCGTGGAGGCATGGGGACGGGGGCCAGGGGGAGTCTTTGAAGATGAGGCCGCGGGGGGCGGCTTCAAGGGGCGATGGGGTGGCATCAGGCCAAGCAAGATGCACACCCGCCTCGCCCGCGCGCGTCGCAACGGCGCATTGCGGCTTGACATGGCGGCCCGCCGCCCCGACTCCTACTTGTATGAAGGCCGCTGTCGAGGCCGGCTGATCTGTCTTTTTTCTGGCAGATCCTGAATGTTTTCGAATCAGATTGTTCGCCTTTGCGGCCTAATTTAGATTCGCGGGAAGGGCCGCCTGTTGTGCAGCATCGTGCCCGCGGTGCCGGCCCGCCGGCGCAGGCGGCTTCCTCCCGGAGAAACCCATGTCTTTTCGCCTGAAGCAGACCAGCGCCCTGATCGCCGCGGCGTGGCTTGCACTCGCCCCGCTCAGCCCGCACGCCGCCACGCCGGCCAAGCCAGCCGCGGCTGCCCTGAGCTGGCCGCGCAACTTCGACGCCGCCAACGATCACGTGGAGCTGTACCAGCCCCAGATCGAGACCTGGGACGGCAACCGGCTGTCCGGGCGCGCGGCGGTGGCGGTGGGCGAGAAATCGGGTTCGCCGACCTACGGCGTGGTGCATTTCTCGGCCACCGGCGATATCGACAAGCCTTCCGGGCTGGTGCAGCTGACCCGGATCACGGTGGACAGCGTCGAAGTGCCGACGCGGCCCGACGCCGCCGACCGGGTGCGCCAGGCGCTGGTGTCGCGCCTGCCGGCCAACGGGCTGACGGTGCCGCTGGACCAGCTGCAGGCCAGCTATGCGGTATCGCAGCAACTGGCCAAGGCTGGCCGCGTGGCGGTGCGCAATGACGCGCCCCAGATCCTTTTTGCCACCACGCCGACGCTGCTGGTGCTGGTCGACGGCGACCCGGCCTGGCGCGCCGTGCCGGGCACGCAGTACGAACGGGCGCTGAACAGCCGTGCGCTGCTGCTGCGCGAATCCGGCGGCGAGCTGCACCTGAAGGCGGCCGGCTACTGGTATCGCTCCGAATCGGCCGGCGGCGCCTGGGAAGTGACGACGACGGTGCCCAAGGCGCTGGAGGGCGCGGCCACCAAGGCGGCGGCCGGCATGAAGCCCGACACGATGCTGCCGGCCGACGGCAAGCGGCCGGCCAGGGCGCCGGCGATCCTCTTTGCCACGCAGCCGACCGAGCTGGTCATGACCAGCGGCGCGCCGCAGATGACGCCGGTCAGCGGCGTCAGCCTGCTGACGATGTCCAATGCCGACCACGCGGTCTTTGTCGATCCGGCCGCCAACCAGTATTACGTGCTGGTCTCGGGCCGCTGGTTCCGCGCGCCGATGCTGACCGGGCCGTGGGAGTACGTGCCCGGCAGCCAGCTGCCGGCAGACTTCGCCAGGATCCCGGCGACCGATCCCAAGGCCAACGTGCTGGTCTCGGTGCCCGGCACGCCGCAGGCACGCGAGGCCGAGATCGCCGCCACCATCCCGCAGACCGCCACGGTGTCGCGCAGCAAGGCCAGCCTGGCGGTGGCGTATGACGGCGCGCCGCGCTTCACGCCGATCACCGGCACCTCGCTCAGCTACGCGGTCAACAGCGGCACGCCGGTGATCGAGGTCGACAGCAGCCACTACTACGCGGTCGCCAACGGCGTCTGGTTCACGGCGCCGGCACCGTCCGGCCCGTGGCATGTGGCCACCGAGGTGCCGTCGGCGATCTACACCATCCCGCCGACTTCGCCGGTGTACTACGTGACCTACGTGCGCATCTATTCGGTCACGCCGGAGACCGTGGCGGTGGGCTACACCCCCGGCTACATGGGCGTGGTGGTCAGCGCCGACGGCACGGTGGTGTACGGCACCGGCTATGTCTATCCGCCCTATGTGGGCGCGGTCTACTACGGCTACCCGGCCACCTATGGCTACGGCGCCGGCTTTGGCATCGGCATGGCCGAGGGCTTTGCCTTCGGCTTCGCCGCGGGCGCGTTCTGGGGCGCGGCCTCGCCGTACTGGGGCCCTTATTGGTGGGGCGGCGCGTACAACTGGAACTACGTCAACGTGAACCAGGCCAATTTCTACGGCCGCTGGGGCCAGGGTACCGTGACCCACGCCCAGGGCTGGAACGCCTGGACCGGCACCGAATGGCGGGGCACCGCCGGCGCCGGCTACAACCCCGCCACCGGGGCGCGCTACCAGGGCAGCCGCGGTGCGGCGTTCAATCCCTATTCCGGCAACTATGCGGCGGGCCGCCAGGGCTCGTTCGCCAATCCGTCGACCGGGCGCGAGGGCGCCGCGCGCGGCGGCGTGGCCGGCAACACTTACACCGGCAACTATGCCGCCGGCCGCCAGGCGGCGGGCTACAACGCGCAGACCGGCCGCGTCGGCGCGGCCGAGGCGGGCATTGCCGGCAATACGCAGACCGGCCAGCACACTGCCGGCAGCCGTGGCTTTGTCGCCAATCCGGACAAGAACAATGCGGTGGTGTGGAACAACGGCAACGTGTATGCCGGCCACGACGGCTCGGTGTACCAGCACACCGACGACGGCTGGCAGAAGCACACCCCCAGCGGCTGGCAGCCGGTGCAGTCCGGCAACGATGCCACGGCACGGCTGGAGCAGCAGCGCCAAGCGCGCGAGGTTGGCCAGCAGCGCTTCCAGGGCACGGCCCAGCAGTGGCAGGGGCGCGGCGGCGGTGGCGGCTTTGGCGGCCGTGCCGGTGGTTTCCGCGGCGGCGGCTTCCATGGCGGGTTCCGCCGCTGAGCCAGGGCCCTGGCAGCCCGCGCGGGCACCTGCGCGGGTGCGGGCGAAAGCAAGTCGAAAGCAGTAAAGACGCCTACAAAAGAATTGAATTGGCGCCCGCAGGGCCGAGCCTTACCCTGCCGGTAAAGAGGCGAGTGCGGCCACCGGTCCGGCGCGACGGAAGGTCGCCAGCGTGCGCGCGCGGCAATCGCGTGCATAACCATGGCGGGAGAGGGATCCGTGAACACTGCTTTCCATTGGCGCGGCGCGCTCTGGCTGGCCTGCGCGATGACGCTGGCCGCCTGCGGCAAGGACAAACCGGCGCCCAGCGCACCGCCCGCGGCCGAGGTCGGCACGATGACGGTGGCGCTGCGCGATGTGCCGATCGTCTATGACTTCGTCGGCCAGACCCAGAGCTCGCAGCAGGTGGAGATCCGCGCGCGCGTCAATGGCTTCCTGGACCGGCGCGTCTATACCGAGGGCGCGGTGGTCAAGGCCGGCGAGACCATGTTCCTGATGGATCCCAAGCCGTTCGCCGCGGCGCTGGATGCGGCCAATGCCGAAATGGCGCAGCAGGTGGCGCGGCTCAAGACCGCCAATGCCGACCTGGCGCGGGTGCGCCCGCTGGCCGAGCGCAACGCGCTGAGCCAGCGCGACCTGGACGACGCCGTTGGCAAGCAGCAGGCCGCCGCGGCCTCGGTCGAGGCGGCCCGGGCCAATGTCACCAATGCCAGGCTGAACCTGGGCTATACCACGATCAAGTCACCGGTCACCGGCGTGTCGAGCTTTGCCAAGAAGCAGGCGGGCAGCTATATCGATCCGTCGAACAGCCTGCTCACCTACGTGGCCAAGCTCGACCCGATGTGGGTCAATTTCAGCCTGTCCGAGAACGAGGTGCTGTCGTCACGCTCGGAGCAGGAGTCCGGCGCGCTCAAGTTCCCGCCCAAGGGCGCCTTTGACGTGGTGATCGTGATGGCCGATGGCAGCCAGTTCCCGCATCACGGCAAGATCACCTTTGCCGATGCCTCGTTCAGCGCCGAGACCGGCACCTACATGATCCGCGCCGAGGTCGCCAACCCTGACGGCACGCTGCGCCCCGGCCAGTTCGTGCGCGTGAAGCTGCATGGCGCCGAGCGCACCAAGGCCGTGGCGGTGCCGCAGGAAGCCGTCATCCAGGGCCCGCGCGGGCAGATGGTGTGGGTGGTCGGCGCGGACAACAAGGCCCAGCAGCGCGTGGTCGACGTGGGCCAGTGGACCGGCGACAACTGGGTGATCCGCTCCGGCCTGAAGCCGGGCGAGCGCGTGGTCGTCAGCGGCGGGCTGCGGCTGGCGCCCGACGCGCCGGTCAAGGCCACCGAGGTCGCGTCCGGCCAGAAGCCCCCGGCGGGTGCGGCGCCCGCCAGCGCACCGGGCGCACCGGGTGCGCCAGGCGCGTCATCCCCCGTCCAGGCCGAGAGCACGCAGAGCGCAGGGAGCAAGCCATGAAGCTTGCCCACTTCTTTATCGACCGACCCATCTTTGCGTCGGTCCTGTCCATCATCATCGTGGTGGGCGGCCTGGTCGCGCTGACCAAACTGCCGATTGCCCAGTTCCCGGACGTCACGCCGCCGTCGATCACGGTGACGACTCGATACCCGGGAGCCAGCGCGGAAGTGGTTGCGCAGAACGTCGCGGCGCCGATCGAGCAGCAGGTCAACGGCGCGGACCGGATGATGTACATGAACTCGACGAGTTCCTCGACGGGTGACCTGACCCTGACGGCGTATTTCGAGATCGGGACCGATCCGCAACTGGCGCAGGTGGATGTGCAGAACCGGGTCAACCTGGCGCTGCCGACCCTGCCTGAAGCGGTCACGGCGCAGGGCGTTTCCGTGCAGAAGCGCTCGTCCGCGTTCATGATGGTGATTGCCATCTTTTCGCCGGACAACAGCTACGACCAGACCTTTGTCGGCAACTACGCCAACATCTATGTGCTGGATGCGCTCAAGCGCATTCCCGGCGCCAACCAGTCGGCGATCTTCGGCAATCCGGACTACGCCATGCGGCTCTGGCTGCGGCCGGACCGGATGGCGTCGCTGGGCATTACCACGGAAGACGTCAAGAACGCTGTCAGCGCGCAGAACCAGCAGTTCTCCGCCGGCCGTATCGGACAGTCGCCGACCACGGATCCCGTGCTGCAGACGTTCCCGATTGCGACCAAGGGCCAGATGACCGAGCCCGCCGAGTTCGAGAACATGATCCTGCGCGCGCAGTCGGGCGACGCCGCGCTGGTGCGGCTCAAGGACATCGGCAGGGCCGAACTCGGCGTCAAGGACTATTCGCTGCGCAGCCGCTACAAGGGCAAGACCGCCACGCTGCTGGCGGTCTACCAGCAGCCGGGCGCCAATGCGCTGGACGTGGCCAAGCAGGTGCGCGGCACGCTGGCGGAACTGAAGAAGTCGTTCCCGCCGGGGCTGGAATATGAAGTTGCGCTCGACACTACCGAGTTCGTGAACGAATCGATCGACGAGGTGGTGCACACACTGCGCGATGCGGTGATCCTCGTGATCCTGGTGGTCTACCTGTTCCTGCAGAGCCTGCGCGCAACCATCGTGCCGATCCTGGCCGTGCCGGTGTCGATCATCGGCGCCTTCGTCGGCATGAGCATGTTCGGCTTCTCGGTCAACATGCTGACCTTGTTCGGGATGGTGCTGGCCATCGGCATTGTGGTTGACGACGCGATCGTGGTGATAGAGAACGTCGAGCGCAATATGGTGGAGTTCAAGCTGCCACCAAAGGAGGCGGCCAAGCGTGCCATGGACGAGGTGAGCGGCCCCGTGGTTGCGATCGTGCTGGTGCTGCTGGCGGTGTTCATCCCGGTGGCGTTCCTGTCAGGCATTACCGGCCAGCTCTACAAGCAGTTTGCCGTCACTATCGCGGTGTCGGTGGTGCTGTCCGGGGTGGTGGCGCTGACATTGTCGCCGGCGCTTGCGGCAATCCTGCTCAAGCCCGGCGAGCACAAGAAGAACCGGTTCTTCCAGTGGTTCAACAATTCGTTCGATCGCCTGATCCAGGGGTACGACAAGTCGCTGCAGGTCGTGATCAGGCGGACCGTGATCTCCATCGTCATCATCCTTGTCATGATCGGGGTGAGCGTGCTGATGTTCGTGCGGATACCGTCGTCGTTCCTGCCGGTGGAGGACCAGGGCTATCTGTTCGGTGCCGTGGTCATGCCGGATGCGGCCAGCCTGGACCGCACCGGCAACCTCTCCTCCCGTGCCGAGGCCTGGTACGCCAAGCAGCCCGGCGTCAGCTCGGTGGCGTCCGTGGACGGGTACAGCCTGATCGATTCGCAGAACAAGGCCAATGCTTCCACCCTGTTCATCACGCTGAAGGGCTTCCATGACCGCAAGGAGGGCGAGAGCGCGGTGGATCTGATCGCCAAGGCGAAGAAGGAGTTTGCGGGCTACCAGGACGGTGTAAGCATTCCGATCAACCCGCCCTCAATCCCGGGCCTGGGAACCACCGGTGGTTTTGAGTTCTGGCTCCAGAGCACGGCGGACGGCACCTACCAGCAGCTGGAGGAGCGGGTGCATGCCTTTATCGCCAAGGCCCGGCAGCGGCCAGAGCTGACCGGGATCAATTCCACTATCAACACGCGCTCGCGCCAGTTGCTGGTGGAGGTGGATCGCGAACGTTCCGAAACCCAGGGCGTGCCCGTCGAGCAGGTCTATTCCGCGCTGCAGACCATGTTCGGTTCGCTCTTCGTCAGCCAGTTCCCGAAGAACAGCCGGCTGTTCCAGGTGATCCTGCAGGCCGAGGCCGACTACCGCTCGCGTCCGGAGGATCTCGACAAGGTCTACGTGCGCAACCGCACTGGCGAAATGGTGCCGATCAAGGCGGTGACGACATCCCGGTATGTCCCGGGCGCCGATATCATGACCCGTTTCAACAATTTCCCGGCCGCCAAGATCATGGGCGATGCCGCGCCGGGCTACAGCTCCGGCCAGGCGCTTGCGGCCATGGAGGACGTGGCGCGGGAAGTGCTTGGCCAGGGCTACAGTTTTGCCTGGAGCGGACAGGCGTACGAGGAGAAGACCGCCGGATCGACGGCAGCGATGGTCTTTGCCTTTGCCTTGCTGATGGTGTTCCTGATCCTTGCGGCGCAGTACGAAAAATGGACGCTGCCGTTCGGTGTGCTGCTGGCGGTACCGTTTGCGCTGTTCGGCGCACTGGTTGCCATCCTGTTGCGTGGCATGCAGAACGACGTCTACTTCCAGATCGGGCTGACGGTGCTGATTGCATTGGCGGCGAAGAATGCCATCCTGATCTTCGAGTTCGCGGTGGAAATCCGGCACAAGGAAGGCCTCAGTGCCTACGACGCGGCCTTGCATGCGGCCAAGCTGCGCCTGCGTCCGATCATCATGACCTCGCTTGCCTTTATCCTCGGCTGCGTGCCGCTGGCGATCGCGAGCGGCGCGTCGGCGGCCAGCCGACAGTCGCTGGGCACCGGCGTGATTGGCGGGATGCTCGGCGCCACGGTGATTGCGCTGTTCTTCATCCCGATGTTCTTCTGGGGGCTGGAGGTAATGTCCGAGCGCAAGCCGAAGCCCAAGGTCGGGGCCGCAACCACCACGCCACCGGCCGGAGAACCGTCATGAGCGCACGCCACCGGCTGGCCGGTGCCTGTCTGGCCGCAGCGCTGGGCGGCTGTGCCATCGGCCCGAACTATGAGCGCCCGGCCACGCCCGAGCCGGCCCAGTACCGTATCGATACCGGGGTGCTGTCCGTGGCTGCGGACAGCGCCTGGTGGGACAGCTTCGGCGACCCGGTGCTGAACACGCTGGTCGAGACGGCGCTGCGCAACAGCTACGACGTGCGCATCGCCGCGGTCCGCATCGATGAGTTCCGCGGCCAGCTGATGGTGGTGCGCTCGGGATTCTTCCCGCAGGTGAACCTGTCTGCGGCGGCCACGCGCCAGCGCGCCGGCACCTTCAACGGCACGCCGTTCGCGTCGCTCGATGGCCCGCGCAACTCGTACCAGCTGCTCGCCAATGCCAGCTGGGAGATCGACCTGTGGGGCCGCATCCGGCGCCAGGCGGAGTCCGCCGAGGCCAGCCTGTGGAACGCCGAGTACGCGCGCCGTGGCGTGGTGCTGTCACTGGCGGCATCGGTGGTGCAGGGCTATGCCACGCTGCGCGGGCTGGACGCGCAGCTGGAGATCGCGCAGCAGACACTGAAGGCGCGCGGGGCTGGACTGGATATCTTCCGGCAGCGCTATGAGGGCGGGGTGATCTCGCAGGTTGAGCTGTCGCAGGCCGAGAACGATTTCTACGTGACCGAGGCGACGATCCCGGTGCTGCGCAGCGGCATCGCGCAGACCGAGAACGCGCTGTCGGTGCTGCTGGGCCGCGAGCCCGGGCCGATCGAGCGCGGCAAGCCGGTCAATGAACTGCAGCCTCCGCCGGTGGGTGCGGACCTGCCAGCGGCGCTGCTGTCGCGCCGGCCGGACGTGCTGCAGGCCGAGCAGTCCGCCATCGCCGCCAATGCGCAGCTGGGCGCCGCGCAGGCGTTGTACCTGCCGGCCGTCAACCTGAGCGGGCTGTTCGGCGCCATTGCCAGTTCGCCGGCCGGGTTGTGGCACAGTGCCTCGCAGGTGTGGGGCATCGGTGCCGGCCTGACCCAGCCGATCTTCCAGGGCGGCGCCATCCGTGGCCAGGTGCAGACTGCCTCGGCGCAGCGCGACCAGGCCATGCTGGCCTACCAGGGCACCGTGCTGTCGGCCCTGGCCGACGTCAACAGTGCACTGTCCAACGGCATCGAGACCCGCAACCGCCTGGTCAGCCTGCGCCAGCAGGAGAAGAGCCTGGTGGTCTATGCCGACCAGTCGAGCGCGCGCTACGAGGGCGGCTATTCCAGCTACCTGGAGGTGACCACGGCGCAGGAGAAGCTGTTCGCCGCGCAGCTGTCGGCGGTGCAGGGGCAGGTGGACGTGCTGACCGGCACCGCGGCGTTGTACAAGTCGCTCGGCGGCGGCTGGCCGTCGGTGCCGCAGGATGTGCGCGACGCGGGGATGCAGGGGGATGCGAAGGTGTTGAGGCGGTAGCAGGGGCGGCTGGCGCCTGCCAGCCGCATCGCACTTACCGCGCCGACCATTCCCCTTGCCGCACCCCCAGCGCCGTGACCACGCCATAGGCCGTAATCCCCAGCGCCACCCCCAGGAAGTGTCCGTCAAGCCCCATCCCGAACACGTTCGCCAGCAGCCAGCCCCCGCCCACCGCCAGCGCGATACGGCACAGCCCCGCGGCCACCGGCCAGCGCATGCGGCCCGCGCCCATCGAGGCAAAGTACAGCGCCATGCCCAGGCCGAAGCCGCCGAAGGCCGGCCCTACCCATGACAGCGCGCGCGCGGCGATGGTGATCACTTCGGCGTCATGGGTGAACAGGCCGGCAAAGCGCACCGGCGCCAGGCCCACGGCGGTGCCGGCGGTGCCGGCGATAGCCAGCGCCAGGAACGCGCCGACCCATGCCGTGCGGCGGGCGGTATGCCAGTCGCCGGCGCCCACGGCGCGGCCGACCAGCGCGGTCAGCGCCGAACCCACGCCAAAGGCCAGCGGGATCATCAGGAATTCCAGCCGCGCCGAGATGCCATAGGCCGCCACTGCCGCAGTGCCGTGGTGGCGCAATTGCGCGGTGACCAGGATGGTGGTCAGGTTGGCCACCGAGGCCAGCGCGCACGCCACCAGCCCGACCGACAGGATGCGCGCGAACAGCTCCCACGACGGCCGCACCCGCAGCACCGGCACGAAGCCCGCGCCGCCGCGCGCCACCACGATCGCCATGGCCAGCGCCGCGGCCCACGACACCGCCGCCAGCGCGGCGCCGATGCCGGCCAGCCCCATGCCGGCAGGCTCGGCCAGCAGCCACGACAGTGCGGGGAAAGCGACCCACATCAGCGCCAGCACGCGTGCGGCCAGCGCATGGCGGCCGCCGCCGCGCAGCACCGAGGCCAGCGTATTGGCCAGCCACGCCGGAATCGCGCCGGCACCGAACAACCAGATCGCATAGTTGGCAGCGGCCTCCGCCGCCGTGGCGCCGGCCACCGCGCCCAGCACGCTGCGCGGGAAGCCCGCCAGCACCACCGCAAAGGCCAGCCCGGCGGTCACTGCGATCAGCAGCGCGTGCATGACCAGCGAAGATGCTTCCTCGCGCTTGTTGGCGCCGAGCGCGCGGGCGATGGCCGCGACCACGCCGCCGCCCATCGCTCCGGTCGACATCTGCTGCAGCAGCAGCGCAAACGGCAGCACCACCGCCCAGCCGGCCAGCGCCGCCGTGCCCTGGCGCGCGGCCAGCCAGGTTTCGATCAACTGGGCCGCGGCCTGCAGCACGGCGATCAGCGCGGTCGGTCCGGCCAGCTTGCCGATGCGGCGCGCAATTTCAGTGGCCGGTACCGCCTCGGCGGGCAGGGCGCCCGCGGGCAATGCGCGCGTGTCAGTCATGGCGGGCCTCCCCTGGCTCGCCAACGGTCCCGGCCTCGCCAAAGCGCTGCCGCAGGAAGCGGCCGGCACCCGGGCCGGGCAGGACACGCACATCGTCCAGCGTGATCGCGCTGCCGTCGGCGCGCGCCAGCGCCGGCTCGGCAATCTCGGCGCCGGTGCGGCGGTCCTGCAGCAGCGTCAGCGGACCCTTTTCATCGGTCATCCAGCGGTCGGCCCAGGCCTTGAGCGCGACATAGGCCGGAAAGAAGTCGCGGCCCTTGTCGGTCAGCTGATAGATGTGGCGAGCACCGCCCTCGGGCGTGACGCGGGCCAGCAGCCCGTGCGCCACCAGCGTCTTCAGGCGCGCGCTGAGGATATTGGGGGCGATGCCAAGGTTGCGTTCGAACTCGTCGAAGCGCGTGCTGCCGTAGAAGGCCTCGCGCAGCACAAGGATGGCCCAGCGTTCGCCCAGCACGGCCATGGAGCGGGCCACGGGGCAGGGCATCGAGGTGAAATCGGTAGGGGGCATGGTCTCCGCCGTTCTGGTCCTGTCGGTTTGCTTGCAAAGTGCAAGTTTTCTGGAGCATAGCTTGCAAAACGAAAGTTTGCAGGGCGGGCTGCCACCCTAGGTCCGGAAAGCGTTCGTTCACCGGCCGGCGGTGCCGGCTACGCCACTGCGTCGCGGAACACCTCAAGCTTGTCCAGTTCCTCGCGCAGGAACCCGATCAGCGCGCGGGTGGCCATCGACGGGTGCAGGTTGGGCGTGGTGATGATGAAGAGCTTGTTGCCCAGCCCCTCCGGGCGCCAGTCGGGCAGCACCGGCACCAGCCGGCCGGCGCGCACTTCCTCCCAGCCGATGTAGACCGGCAGCATGCCGATGCCGTGGCCCTCGCGCACGGCGCGCGCCAGGAACAGGAAGTGTTCGGACTGCAGCTTTGGCGTCAGGGCCACGTCCACGCGCTGGCCGTCGCGGTACAGCGACAGCGGGAACTGGCGCGGCGGGTACGGCGGGCACAGGAAGTTGCAGCCGGTCAGGTCGGGCGGCGCTTGTACCGGCGGGATGCCTGCGAGGTACTCCGGCGATGCATACAGTTGCCAGCGGATGTCGCAGATTTCACGTGCCACATGATCCAGCGGCGGCGCCGAGGTGACCTTCAGCGCGACATCGATCTCGGCCGCGATCAGGTCGTTGACGCGGTTGGCGAAGAACACGCGCAACGTAATGCCGGGGTGCTTCCGCGCAAACTGCAGCAGAAGCGGCGCGATATAGGCATCGCCCAGCCCGGTGGGCACGCTCACGCGCACATGGCCGCGCAGGGTCCGGCCCAGGCTGTCGATCTCGGCCTGCGCCGAGGCCACTTCCTGCAGGATGCGCACGCCATGCTGGTACAGCGCATGGCCGGGCCCGGTCAACTCCAGCCGGCGCGTGGTCCGGCGCAGCAGCTGGGCGCCGGCCTGGTGCTCCAGCTCACGCAGCTGGCGGCTGACCTGCGAGCGCGTCACGCCGCGGCGCCGGCCGGCTTCGGCCAGGTTGCCCGCGTCGACGATGTCGACGAAGGCCTGGATCAGGTTGAGGTCCATCGGGGATTGCCTGCAGGATTGTCGCGTCTGGTGCAACATTGTGATTCCGATGCGCGTGATTGTCGATGCACGGCTACGCCGATACAGTGGTCGGCTGACAGAACGGATCGCATACAGGAGACAACAGATGGCCACGGACCTCTGGTTTGAAGACATGCACCGCAGCGGCGAAGAACTGCTGGCGCGCGGCGCCCGCCTGGCCGGCGGCCTGCGCGCGCTGGGCGTGCAGGAGGGCGACGTGGTCGCCGTGCTGCTGCGCAACGATCCGGCCTATGCCGACGTGGTCCATGCCTGCCGCACCGCGGGCTGCTACTACTGCCCGATCAACTGGCACTTCACCGCCGAGGAGGTGCGCTTCCTGCTGACCGACAGCGGCGCCAGGGTGCTGCTGGTGCAGGCCGACCTGCTGCCCGTCGTGCGCGACGCCGTTCCGGCCGGCATGACGGTGTTGTCGGTGGGCGGCCCCGCCGAAGGCGCCATCGACTATGAAAGCTGGCTGGCGCAGCAGCCGGCCTACGACGGCCCGCGCGTGGCGCCGCGCGGCCATATGGCCTACACCTCCGGCACCACCGGCCGGCCCAAGGGCGTGGTGCGCCAGCCGCTGCCGCTGGACCGGCTGGAGGAACAGCTCGCGCGCATGCGCTCGGTGGTGAGGCAGACCTATGGCATCGAGCCGGGCTGCCGCACGCTGATGTCGGCGCCGCTGTACCACAGCGCGCCGGGCTCGTTTATCCAGAACGCGCTGCAGATGGCCGAACGCCTGGTGCTCACGCCGCGCTTTGACGCCGAGCAGGTGCTGGCGCTGGTGGAAAAGCACCGCATCGACGTGCTCTACCTGGTGCCGATCATGTACGTGCGCCTGCTCAAGCTGCCGCCCGAGGTGCGCGCGAAGTACGACCTGTCTTCGATCCGCTTCGTCGCCTCCACCGGCTCGCCGTGCTCGCCCGAAGTAAAGCGCGCGATGCTGGAATGGCTGGGCCCGGTCATCCATGAAACCTACGCCTCCAGCGAAGCCGGCATGATCACCGTGGCCACGCCGGCCGATGCCGCCGCGCGCCCGGGGACCGCCGGCAAGCCGGTCGATGACGCCCAGCTGCGCATCCTCGACGAGAACGGCCGCCCGTGCGCGCCGGGCGAGGTCGGCCTGGTCTACGTGCGCCAGCCGGCTTACCCCGACTTCAGCTACCGCAACAATGACGCCGCGCGCGCCGCCATCGACCGCGACGGGCTGGTGACGCTGGGCGACATGGGCTATGTCGATGCCGACGGCTACCTGTTTATCTGCGACCGCGCCTCGGACATGGTGATCTCCGGCGGCGTGAACATCTACCCGGCCGAGATCGAGCATGAGCTGGTGCGCTACCCCGGCGTGGCCGACTGCGTGGTGTTCGGCATCCCCGACGACGAGTACGGCGAGCGCCTGCTGGGCATGGTGCAGCCGATGCCGGGCGTGGAGATCCGCGAGGCCGAGGTGATCGACTGGCTGCGCCAGCGGCTGTCGGGCTTCAAGGTGCCGCGCAGCATCGTGGTCGAGGCGCAGCTGCCGCGCGATGAAACCGGCAAGCTCGCCAAGCGCCGGCTGCGTGACCGATACTGGGAAGGCCGCCAGCGCCGCGTCTGAGCGCGTGCCCGGCCTGGATCGATCACGACCGATAACAACAGGAGGAGACGCGATGCAGAACAAACCAAGCGGACGGCGCGCCTGGCTCGCCGCGATGGCAGCCGGCGCGGGGTGTGCGCTGGCCATGTGGGGCGGGGCCGCGCAGGCCGCCTATCCCGATCGTCCGATCAAGCTGGTCGTGCCCTACACCCCCGGCGGCTCGACCGACCAGTTCGGCCGCGCGCTGGCCGACGGCATGTCGCGCCAGCTGGGCCAGACCGTGGTGGTGGAAAACCGCCCCGGCGCGGCCACCATGATCGGGACCACCAGCGTGGCGCGTGCGCCCGCAGACGGTTACACCATGGTGCTGGCCACCAACGGCAGCATGGTGCTCAACCCGATGCTGTACAAGAAGATCAACTACGATCCGCCCAAGGACTTCAAGATCTTCAGCATCGGCGCCGAGGTGCCGCTGGTGGTGGTGACCAACAGCAAGGTGCCGGCCAGCAATATCCGCGAGTTCGCGGCCTACGCCAAGGCCGCGGGCGGCAAGCTCAACTATGGCTCGGTCGGCCTGGGCAACGCGCTCCAGCTGGCCACCGAAATGCTCAAGACCGAGCTGGGCATCAGCGTCACCCACGTGCCCTACAACGGCAGCGCCCCGGCGCTGTCGGCGCTGCTGGCCAACGACGTGCAGCTGATGGTGGATGTGGTCAGCACCTCGCTGCCACATATCAAGGCAGGCAAGCTCAAGGCGCTGGCGGTCACCGGCCGCACCCGGCTGGACGTGCTGCCCGACGTGCCGACCGTGGCGGAAGGCGGCTATCCCAACTTCCAGGCCGCCACCTGGTTCGGCCTGGCCGTGCCCGCGCAGACGCCGCCCGATGCGGTGGCCAGGCTGCAGGCCGCCGCTGCCCACGTGCTCAAGGACGCGCAGTTCCGTTCCACCTTCAGCGCGCTGGGCTTGGTCGTGCAGGCCCCGCGCACGCAGGCCGAGATCGACCGATATATCGAAGCCGACCGCGAGCATTGGGGCAAGGTCATCAAGGCCAATAACATTTCGTTGGACTGACTGGAAGTGCGGGAGCCGCCAGGGCCATGGGGTAAGCTACTGCTCGCCCCTGGCCCGGCAGGCCGCCGGTGACTTTCCCGTCACCGCCTGCGCCCAGCAGGAACAACCCGGCCGGGGCGGGCTCCAACCCGGAGCCGTTCATCAGGAGTCCGATTTGAAATTCCCCGTTGCCGGGCTGGCGTTTGCCGGCCTGCTGGGCGCCGCTGCCGGCGCCATTGCCGCGCCCGCTTCCGCCCCTGCCGCCAAACCAGCCCCCGCACCGGCCAAGGCCCAGGCCAAGGTCGAGAACAGCGCGCTGTCGCCGCTGCTGGCCATGCTGGAAATCGGCAACCCGCTGCCGGCCTTGCCGGATTGCGCCGACAAGCGCACGCCCGATGGCCGCGACGTCACCGGATTCTGTGTCGAACTGAAGGGCGATGGCCTGATGCGCCAGGTCGGCGTGCCGCGCGCGCAGCGCCCGTCATTCATGGACGGCCCCTTTGTGCTGGCCTTTGTCGACCGCAATGCGCTGGTCGGCCTGGTAGTGCCGACCGCCGGCGCCAACTCGCAGCAGGCCGCGGCCGACAGCGTCAGCGCGCTGTACGGCAAGCCGTTCCGGCAGGAGCAGGTCGACATGCCCGACAAGGCTGGCAAGAGCGTCAAGACGCTGCACGCCGGCTGGATGCACAAGCCGCTGACGGTTGAGCTCTACGCCATGCCGGAGGACCCCAACACCGGCACCATCGAAATGCTGCTGCCGCAGGCGCGCGTGCTGATGGCGGACAAGGATGCCGAGGTGGACAAGCAGCTCAATCCGGCCTCGGCACCCGCGGCCAAGGGCGGCAAGGCTGCCGCCGCCAAGCCCGCGCCGAAGCCAGCCGCCAAGCCGGAGAAGCCTGGCAGCTGGTAACACCCGCAGCAGGCGGCCTGGCCGCCTGCGCACCTGGCCTCAGAGCCCTTCCATCACCTTGTCCAGCCCCCGCACCACGCCGCGCACGGTGTTGACCTTGCGGATCGCCAGCAGCGCGCCGGCGACATAGGGCGTGGAGCCGTCGCCGGCCTCGTGCTTCAGGTGCAGGCGCTGGCCGTCGGCGCCGAAGATCACTTCCACGCCAAGCTGGTAGCCCGGCAGCCGCACCGCGTGCACCTGCGTGCCCGACATGGTGGCGCCGCGGGTTTCCTTCGGGCCCTTGACCTGGTCGACCGGCACCGCCTGCGCGGCGGCCTTGACCTGGCCGAGCCGGTAGGCCAGCTCGCGCACGGTGCCGGAGGGCACGTCGATCTTGCCGGCCTTGGCGTAGTCGATGATCTCCCAGTGCTCCAGGTGGCGCGCGGCCATCTCGGCAAACTTCTGCAGCAGCACCACCGTGATGGCGAAATTGCCGCAGGCGAGCACGCCGCGGTCGGCCTGGCGCGCGGCCGCGTCGATCTCGGCATAGTCCTCGTCGGTCAGCCCCGAGGTGCCCACCACCACGTGCGCGCCGTGCGCCAGCGCCTGCAGGATGTTGTGCTTGGCGATGCCCGGCTTGGTGTATTCGACATAGACGTCGTAGGGCGTTTCCCCCAGGGCCTCGATGCTGGCGGCCGCCACGCCCGGCGTATCGGCATGGCCGGTCAGCTGCGCCAGAGGTTGCCCGGCGGCGCCGCGCGACAGGCCGGCCACCAGGGTCATGTCGGCCGCATGGGCCACGCCGCGCGCCAGTTCGCCGCCGGCCCAGCCGGTCACGCCGCCCACGGCGACACGGATCGGGTTGTTCATGTTCTGTTTCTCCGCAAAGGCTGATGGGTTTGGCAGCATACCGCGTCAGCCGGCGGCGCGCCGGCGGTCGAGCTTGCGCGCCAGCACGATCGAGGTGGTGGTGTGGTTGACGCCGTCGAGCATGCCGATCTCGTCGAGCAGCCGGTCCAGCCGGTCATGCGTGTCGCAGCGGATCGCCACCAGGTAGTCGACCGGGCCGCTGACGGAATTGACCTCTTCGATCTCGGGCAGGCGCTGCAGCGCGCGCAGGATGGCGGGCGCGGCCTTGGGCTGCACCGACAGGCCGCAGTAGGCCAGGATGGCGTTGTCTTCCATGCGCTGCCCCAGCCGCACGCCGTAGCCGGCGATCACCCCGCTGCGCTCCAGCCGCGCAATGCGCGCGACCACGGTGGTGCGGGCGATACCCAGGTGCCGGGCGAGGTTGGCGGCGCTTTCACGGGCATTGGCCTGCAGCAGCGACAGCAGGTGCCGGTCGGTGGTGTCGAGTTCGGTCATTGCGTCGGGATGATTCGTCGTTTCGTTCGATTATGGCGGTTTTTCGTCGTTATTGCGGCTTCATTGTGTCGCGCGCGCTATCCATACTCCAGTCAACGGGACAACCTTTTCTTGTGGACGGAGACACCATGCAAGCCTCGAACCTGGGCCGGCAGGCCCCGCGCGACCTGCCCAAGGCGACCCGCCCGCTGCACGTGGCGGTACTGGGCGCGGGCAAGATCGGGCGCACCATTGCCACCATGCTGCATGACAGCGGCGACTACCGCGTCAGCGTGGTCGACCATGACGCACGCCGCCTCGACGGCCTGCCGCGCGGCGTGCTGGCGCGCGCCGGCGACCCCACCGAGCCCGGCACCTGCGCCGCGCTGCTGGCCGGCGCCGATGCCGTGCTCAACGCGCTGCCGTTCCATGCCGCGATCAGCGTGGCTTCGGTGGCGGCGCGCCTGGGCGTGCATTACTTCGACCTGACCGAGGACGTGGCCGCGACCCAGGCCATCCGCCAGCTGGCGCAAAGCGCGCGCTCGGTGCTGATGCCGCAGTGCGGGCTGGCGCCGGGCTTTATCGGCGTGGTCGGGCATGACCTGGCGCAGCGCTTCCTGCGCGGCGGGGGGGAACTGCTGGACCTGCAGATGCGGGTCGGCGCGCTGCCGCGCTACCCCAGCAATGCGCTCAAGTACAACCTGACCTGGAGCACCGAGGGACTGATCAACGAGTACTGCAACCCGTGCGAGGCCATCGTCGATGGCCGTCGCGTGGAACTGACGGCGCTGGAGGGGCTGGAAAGCTTTGCGCTGGACGGCATCGAATACGAAGCCTTTAATACATCTGGCGGCCTGGGCACGCTGCCCGAGACGCTGGCCGGCCGCGCGCGCCATGTCGACTACAAGTCCATCCGCTATCCCGGCCATTGCGCGCTGATGAAACTGCTGCTCAACGACCTGCGCCTGCGCGAACGCCGCGAATGGCTGCGCGATATCTTTGATCGCGCCATTCCGGTGACCGACCAGGACGTGGTGATCGTGTTCGCCACCGCCACCGGCTACCCGGCCGGGGGCGAACGCGGGCGCGGGCCGCTGACGCAGGCTTCGTTCTCGGCGCGCATCGGCGGGGTGGATGGCAAGGGTGGCCATGTCAACGCGATCCAGCTGACCACTGCCGCGGGCATCTGCACCGCGCTGGACCTGGTGGCCACCGGCGCGCTGCCGCAATCCGGCTTCGTGCGGCAGGAGTCGATGCCGCTGGACGCCTTCCTTGCCAATCGCTTCGGCCGCCATTACACGCAGCATCCGCTCCAGGAGACCGTCATATGAAAGCGCAAGAGTTCGCTGCCTGCTGGGATTCGCTGGGTCTGCCGCGGCCGTGGCGGGAGGGCACGCCGGCCGGCGCCGTGACGGTCCGCTCGCCGGTCGATGGCGAGGCCATCGGCCATGTCACGGCCTGCACGCCGGCGCAGGCCGATGCGCTGATCGCCCGCGCCCACGCGGCCCAGACCACCTGGGCGCTGCTGCCCGCGCCCGCGCGCGGCGAGATCGTGCGGCGCTTCGGCGAGGTGCTGCGCGAACACAAGCCGGCGCTGGGCCGGCTGGTCTCGCTGGAGTCCGGCAAGATCCTGCAGGAAGGCCTGGGCGAGGTGCAGGAGATGATCGACATCTGCGACTTCGCGGTCGGGCTGTCGCGCCAGCTGCACGGACTGACCATTGCCTCCGAGCGCCCGCAGCATGCGATGCGCGAGACCTGGCATCCGTATGGGCTGTGCGGCGTGATCTCGGCCTTCAACTTCCCGGTGGCGGTGTGGGCGTGGAATGCGGCGCTGGCGCTGGTGTGCGGCAACGGCGTGATCTGGAAACCCTCGGAAAAGGTCTCCCTGTGCGCGCTGGCCGCGCATAGTCTGCTGGAGCGCGTGCTGGCCGCGGCGGCGCCGCAGCACGCCGGCATCTCGGCGGTGCTGCCGGGCGGGCGCATGCTTGGCACCCACCTGGTGTCGCACCCGGCGGTGCGGCTGGTCAGCGCCACCGGCTCGACCCGCATGGGGCGCGAGGTCGGCATTGCCTGCGCCGGGCACTTCAAGCGCAGCATCCTGGAGCTGGGCGGCAACAATGCCGCCATCGTCGCACCCTCGGCCGACATCGAGCTGGCGGTGCGCGCCATCACCTTTGCCGCGGCCGGCACGGCGGGCCAGCGCTGCACCACGCTGCGTCGCTGCTTTATCCACGCCGACCTGATGGACACCATGGCGAGCCGGCTGATCACGGTGTTCGACCGCCTGCCCGTCGGCGACCCGCTCGCCGACGGCACCCTGGTCGGCCCGCTGATCGACACCGCCGCGGGCGATGCCATGGCCAATGCGCTGGCCGCCTGCCGCGCCCAGGGCAATATCGTCACCGGCGGCGAACGGCTGCTGGCCGACCGCTACCCGCATGCCTGTTACGTGCGGCCCGCGCTGGTGATGACCGACGCCCAGCACGACACCATGCTGACCGAGACCTTCGCGCCGATCCTGTACCTGATGCCGTACACCACGCTGGATGAGGCCATCGCGCTGAACAATGCCGCGGCGCACGGGCTATCGTCGTGCATCTTCACGGAATCGATGCGCGAGGCCGAGCGCTTCCTGTCCTCGGCAGGCAGCGACTGCGGCATTGCCAACGTCAACATCGGCACCAGCGGCGCGGAGATCGGCGGCGCCTTCGGCGGGGAAAAGGCAACCGGCGGGGGCCGCGAGTCGGGATCGGATGCGTGGAAGGGCTATATGCGCCGCGCCACCAACACCATCAACTATGGCGATTCGCTGCCGCTGGCGCAGGGGATACGGTTCGAGATCTGATGGCATCCCTGGATGTGTTACAGGGCGCGTAGGGAACGGTAACAAGCCTTACACGCCTTTGACGCCGTATTACGGCTTCTGCCCGTATAACGTCAGCAGGGCAGGCACATGCCCGTTCCGACCCAAGGACGAAAGATGAGAATGCTGACGATTGGACTGGCTGCCGCTGCGGCATCCGTCACCCTGCTGGGCGGCTGCGCCGTCTATCCCACGCCTGCCGGCCCCGCGGTCGGCCCTGCGCCGGTGTACGTGGCGCCCGCGCCGGTGGTGGTGGCGCCGCGGCCGTATTACTACGGTGGCTATGGCTATGGCTATTACGGGCGGGGCTACCGCCGCTGGTAATGAGCGCGGTTGGCACGACAATGCGGGAGGATGCCGGCGCGTAGAGAGAGGCCGCGCGCCGGCCGCAGTTCAGTTGCCGGCCGCGTCGCCGGTGCGGGTATTCAGCCCGCCCCAGCTGGGCGCGAGCGTCTGCCCGATCTCCGGCAAATCCACCAGGTCGAGCACGCGCCCGACCGTATGGTCGACCAGTTCGGCAATGCTTTGTGGCTTCTGGTAGAAGCCCGGCACCGGCGGGAACACGATCCCGCCCATTTCCGTCACCGCCGTCATATTGCGCAGGTGCGCAAGGTTCAGCGGCGTTTCCCGCACCATCAGCACCAGCTTGCGCCGCTCCTTGAGCGTGACGTCGGCCGCGCGCGTGATCAGGTTCTCTGACAGGCCGTGCGCAATCGCCGCCAGCGTGCGCATGGAGCAGGGGGCCACCACCATTGCCTGTGCGCGGAACGAGCCGCTGGCGATGGTCGCGCCAATGTCGCGCACGTTGTGCACGACGCTGGCAAGCGCCTCCACCTCGGCACGGCTGATGTCCAGCTCGTGCTGCAGGTTCATCACGCCAGCCGGCGAAATCAGCAGATGGGTTTCCACCGAAGGCGCCGCGCGCAGCACCTGCAGCAGGCGCACGCCGTAGATGGCGCCGGTGGCGCCCGTGATGGCGACGATCAGCCGTTTGGGTGTGCCGCCAGTCACGGACATAAAGGAACTCAGCCCTTCAGCAGGGTTTGCAGTTCGCCGTTCTGGTACATCTCCATCATGATGTCCGAGCCGCCGATGAACTCGCCGTTCACGTAGAGCTGCGGGATGGTCGGCCAGTTGGCGTATTCCTTGATGCCCTGGCGGATGCCTTCGTCATCCAGCACGTTGACCGTGGTCGGCGCGTCCACGCCGCAGGCCTTCAGGATCTGGATGGCGCGGCCCGAGAAGCCGCACATCGGGAATTGCGCGGAGCCCTTCATGAACAGGACTACCGGGTTGCCCTTGACGATCTGATCGATCTTTTGCTGCACGTCGCTCATGGTTTGCTTTTCAGTGGGGCGATGCCGTGTCGCGGGCGCCGCCTGGGGAGAATGGGACACCACGCGGCCTGGCCGCGTGGCGGGGATCTGACGGCGATTTTACCGGAATCGCCGCCGGGCTTCAGTGAGCGGCAGTGGTGCCGCCGGGCCGGGCGCCTGGCCAGCGTCCGCCGGTGCAGCGTTCCAGGCCGGCCAGGTCGCGGGCGGTGAAGACCTCGGTGAAACCGGCGGCTTCCAGCAACTGGCGGGTGGCCTGTGCCTGGTCGTAGCCATGCTCCATCAGCAGCCAGCCGCCAGGCAGCAGCCGGGCGCCAGCACCGCCGACGATGGCCCGCAGGTCGGACAGGCCGTCGTCGTGGTCAGTCAGCGCATCGATCGGTTCGAAGCGCAGGTCGCCTTCGGTCAGGTGCGGATCGCCCGCGGCGATGTAGGGCGGATTGCTGACGACCAGGTGAAAGCGCAGGCCCGGCGGCAGCGCCGCGTACCAGTCAGACACCAGGAAGTGGATGCGGTCGGCGCCGAGCGCGCTGGCGTTGTCCTGCGCCACCATCAGCGCGCCGGGCGAGATGTCGGTGGCCCAGACTTGCGCATCCCGGCGCTCGCGCGCCAGCGTCACGGCCAGGATGCCCGAGCCCGTGCCCAGGTCCAGCACGTTCGGCTGCGGCACCTCGGCCAGCCGCGCCAGCGAGGCTTCGGCGGCGACCTCGGTATCGGGTCGCGGGATCAGCACATCAGGCGTGACCCGGAACTTGCGGCCGAAGAACTCGCGCTCGCCGATCAGGTAGGCCATCGGCTCGCCCGCCAGCCGCCGTGCCAGCAGCGTGGCATAGGCGTCGCGCTGGGCGATGGTGAGGGTGTCGGTGTCGCGCGTGATCAGCTGGGTGCGGCTCAGGCCGGTGACATGCGTCAGCAGCATGCGCACTTCCAGGGCAGGCAGCCCGGCCATGGCGGCGAGGGTCTGGGCTTCGCGCAGCGTGGGGGTCGCCGGCAGCGCGGCAGAGTTTGGGGAAGACATCGAAAGGGCGGGGACGGTTCTTTTGCCGGCTACAAAAAACCCCACCGGCGCAAAGGCCTGGCGGGGCTTTGGGGCGGGACTTCCAGCTTGCCGCCAGTGTACCGCTCATCGACAGCGGGCGGCGCAATGCCCCCGCCGGGACGATTACTTATTGACGGCGTCCTTGGCCTTGTCGGCACCCGTGTTGACGGCATCCTTGGCGGCCTGCTTGGCATTTGCCATGGCACTGGCGGCGTCTTCCTTGGCCTTGTCGGCGGCAGCCGAGACGTCGGCCGCAGCACCGCTGGCGGCGGACTTGGCGGCGTCTGCGGCGCTGCTGGCGGCAGCGGCGGCATCGCTCGCGGCGGCCTTGGCGGATTCAGCGGCGCTTTGCATGGCGCTCTCGGCGTTCGAGGCGGCAGGCGGGGCTTCTTCCTTCTTGCTGCACGCGGCCATGGCCGCGGTGATCATCAACAGCGCGAGCAGTTTTTTCATGATTTCGTCCTAGGTATGTTCTCGGGAGTGACTACCCGGCACCATTCTCCGTTTGCCGGTCGAAATCGATTATAGACAGCGGGCTTACCCCTACCAGTGCTGTTTCAAGCATTTACAAGAAATACAAAGATATCGGCGACTTTACGCGGTGTTCGGGGCGGAAGGCCGGCTGCATGACATTTTGTGGTGCTTACGACTCTTCGCCAAGTGCGGCAAGCTGATCAGCCTGGTGTTCTGAGGCCAGCGCCGACAGCAGCTCATCCATGTCGCCGTCCATGATCATGTCGATCTTGTACAGCGTCAGGTTGATGCGGTGGTCGGTGACCCGCCCTTGCGGGAAGTTGTAGGTGCGGATGCGGTCGCTGCGGTCCCCCGAGCCGATCAGGTTGCGCCGCGTGCTGGCCTCCTTGGCCTGGGCGGCGCGCGTCTGCATGTCCTTGATGCGGGCCGCCAGCACCTTCATCGCCTTGTCCTTGTTGCGGTGCTGGCTGCGGTCGTCCTGGCACTCGACCACGATGCCGGTCGGCAGGTGGGTCAGGCGCACCGCGGAATCGGTCTTGTTGACGTGCTGCCCGCCCGCGCCCGAGGCGCGGAAGGTGTCGATGCGCAGGTCGGCCGGGTTGATCTCGACCTCGCCCACTTCATCGGCTTCTGGCATCACCGCGACCGTGCAGGCCGAAGTGTGGATGCGCCCCTGTGCCTCGGTCGCCGGCACGCGCTGCACGCGGTGGCCGCCGGATTCGAACTTCAGCCTGGAAAATGCAGCATCGCCGGCGATGCGCACGATCACTTCCTTGTAGCCCCCCAGGTCTGATTCCGATTCGCTCATCACTTCGACCTGCCAGCGCTGGCGTTCGGCGTAGCGCGTGTACATGCGCAGCAGGTCGCCGGCGAACAGCGCGCTCTCCTCGCCGCCGGTGCCGGCACGGATTTCCAGCAGCAGGTTGCGGTCGTCGTTGGGGTCCTTGGGCAGCAGCAGGCGCTGCAGGCTGGCTTCCAGGGCTTCCAGCCGCGCGCGCGCGCTGGCGATCTCGTCGGCGGCAAAGTCCTTCATCTCCGGATCGTCCAGCAGCGCCTGCGCGGTGGCCAGGTCGTCCTGCGCCTGGCGGTACTGGCCGTACTGCTCGGCCACCGGCGACAACTCGGCATGTTCGCGGCTGAGCTTGCGGTACTGGTCGATCTTCGCGGTCGCGTCTTCGCGCGCGAGCAGGGCGTTGACTTCATCGAGTCGCTCGGCCAGTTGGTCGAGCTTGGCAAGCATGCTGGCTTTCATCGGGTGCGGGGGAAAGAGGTGGGCCAGGGGCCGGGGCTACCCGCGGGCGGGCGGCGGCGTGCCGGCGCGGCAGGGCGCGCGCGGCGCAAGGGCAGAGCGGCTAGCGCTCGGAGTGGCTGCTGTGGCGGAACAGGCCCGGCACCAGGCGCAGCAGCGCCTCGCGGTCCTCGCCCTGGGTGTGGTTCAGTGCGTGGGTGGGGCCATGCAGGAACTTGCGGGTCAGCGCACCGGAGAGGGCCTCCAATACGGCTTCGGGGTCGTCGCCGCGTGCCAGCATGCGGCGCGCGCGTTCCAGTTCAGCCTGGCGGATGGCTTCGCCGCTGGTCTGCAGTTCGCGGATGACCGGCACCACGCTGCGGGTTTCCAGCCAGTGCATGAAGTTCTGCACCCGGCTTTCGATGATGGCCTCGGCCTGCGCCACCGCGGCCTGGCGCATCGCATTGCCTTCACGCACGATCGCGCCGAGATCGTCGACGGTGTACAGGAAGACGTCGTCCAGGCGCGCGACTTCGGGCTCGACGTCGCGCGGCACGGCCAGGTCGACCATCATGATGGGGCGGTGCTTGCGGCGCTTGACCGCGCGCTCCACCGCGCCCAGGCCGATGATCGGCAGCGAGCTGGCGGTGCAGGACACCACGATATCGAATTCATGCAGGCGCTCGCCCAGGTCGGTCAGGCGGATCGCGTTGGCGGTCAGGCCCTGGCCGGAGAGCTGCTCGGCGAGCTTTTCGCCGCGCTCGACGGTGCGGTTGGCCACCACGATCTGGCGCGGCTGCTGCGCGGCGAAGTGCGTGGCGCACAGTTCGATCATCTCGCCCGCGCCGATAAACAGCACGCGCTGGGTCGAGACGCTTTCAAAGATCCGCTGCGCCAGCCGCACCGCGGCCGCGGCCATCGATACCGAATGCGCGCCGATCTCGGTCTGGCCGCGCACTTCCTTGGCCACCGCGAAGGTGCGCTGGAACAGCTGGTTCAGGTACGTGCCCAGCGAGCCGGCCTCGCCGGCGGTGCGCACGGCGTCCTTGAGCTGGCCCAGGATCTGGGTCTCGCCCAGCACCATCGAATCCAGGCCGCTGGCCACGCGGAAGGCATGGCGCACGGCTTCGGACTGCGGCAGCGCGTACAGGTGCGGCGCCAGTTCGCCGGCGGGCACGTTGTGGTGCTGCGACAGCCAGCGCAGGGTGTGCTCGAAACCATCCGTGCCCGGCGTCAGGACGTCGGTCGCGCAGTAGATCTCGGTGCGGTTGCAGGTGGACAGGATGGCGGCTTCGGTGCCGCTGCGCCCCGACAGGTGGGAGCGCAGCGCACCCAGCGCGGGCTTGATCTGCTCGAGCGGAAACGCCACCCGCTCGCGCAGCGAGACGGGTGCCGTTGTGTGATTGATGCCGATCGCGAGCAGTTGCATTTGTAGGGGACGGGTACGGTCCGGAGCGTGGCCGGACCGGATGCCATTATACCGCCGGGATCGCTAATTGCAGGGTGCTGGGCCATCCGGGCCGGGCGGGGGCATGGCAGCGGCCCCGGATTGCAGTATCGTTACGCCGCAGCCCTTGCGGCTGTGATGCTGACAACACAGGAGAAGCGGATGCTGGGCACCTTGATCGTGGGTTTGCTGGTGGGGCTGGCGGCGCGCCGGCTGCATCCGGCAGGGCGCGTGGTGACCCTGCCGGCCGCGCTGGTGCTGGGTGCGGCGGGTGCGGCGGGCGCTTTCTACGGCGGCCGGGCCTTGCACCTGTTTATCGACGGGCAGCTCAGCAGCTGGCTGGCGGTGATCGCCGGCTCGGCGCTGCTGGTGGGGGCCTGGGGCGCGCTGCGGCCGCGCGGGCGGTAAGAACAGAACTGACCGCGGCGGCGGGAATCCGCTCGCCGCTTGACTTCGATCAGAAGCGGACCGGCGTTTGAACAGTGTCGGCCTTGGCTCTTCCCGCCAGCAGCCGGCGCAGCACGCCGCTGGAATAGTGACTGGCCACATCCTTCAGGAATGCCGCGAAGTCCACATGGGCGCTATCGTCGGCCCGGTCCGAAATGGTCCGCATCACGGCATACGGCACGCCGTATTCGTGGCAGACCTGCGCCACCGCGGCGCCTTCCATTTCCACCGCCAGCAATCCGGGCAGCCGCTCACGCAACTCCGTCACCGCCGCCGGTGAGCCGATGAACTGGTCGCCGCTGGCGATCATGCCGTGGTGCAGCGCCGGCGCGGCCACGCCGAATCGTTCCAGCACCTCGCGCGGCACCTCGGCAGGCAGGTCCAGCTGCAGAAATTCGCGCGCGGCGGCTTCCAGCTCGGCGGTCAGCGCCGGGTCGGCCGGGAACTCGGCACGGTCCAGCAGCGGCACTTCATGGCGGCCGAAGAACGGACGTGCGTCGAGGTCATGCTGGATGGTGCGGTCGGCGATGACGATGTCGCCGACATTGGTGCCGGCGCCAATGCCCCCGGCCAGCCCGGTGAAGACGATCTGCGTCGCGCCGAACTCGCGGATCAGGGTGACCGTGGTCGCCGACGCCGCCACCTTGCCCATGCGCGCCAGCACCAGCACGCACGGCTGCCCGAGCAGCTGGCCGGCATAGTAGTCGCGCATGCCGATGGTACGCACCGTGGCGCGGCTGTCGTCATGGCGCATGGCGGCCACCAGGCCATCGACTTCATCATGGATGGCGGCAAGGATTCCGAGAGTCATGGAGCGGGCGCAGGACGAAAAAACCACAGCATACCGGCCCGCGCAGGCCGGGCATAGATCAGAGCGCGACCGCACCGCACCGCACCCTCCCACGGAACAGGTGCGGCCCCCGCGCCGCTTTGCTAAAGTCCCCGTCATCTCAGCACGTAAGGACACTTACATGCAAGGCACACCCACCGTAGCCACCGGCGAACGGCGCGCCATCCGCCGGGCACTGGCCGACTGGCGCGCACTGGGGCGCCTGGACGCGGCCGGCGTCCCTGCGCCGTGGGCGCGCACCGAGCCCGTCGCCACCGACTGGCGCCGCTGGCTGGACACGGCGCTGATGGCGCTGGGCACCGCGCTGCTGTGCGCGGGCGTGATCGTGTTCTTCGCCTTCAACTGGCAGGATCTCCACAAGTTTTCCAAGTTCGGCCTGCTGGCCGGCGCGCTCACGCTGCTCGCCGCATTTGCCTGGCTGCGCCCGGCTGGCGACACCGCGGGCCGGGCCGCGCTGGGCGGCGCGCAGGTCGTCGCCGGCGTGCTGCTCGCGGTGATCGGGCAGATCTACCAGACCGGCGCCGACGCCTGGCAGCTGTTTGCGCTATGGGCGTTGCTGGCGGTGCCCTGGGCGCTGGCGGCGCGCGCCGCACCGCACTGGTGGCTGGTGATCGTGGTCGGCAACGTGGCGTTGCTGCGCTACTTCAGCATCCGCTTCGGTGTCGAAGGCGTGTTCGCGCTGTTGTTCGATACCCGCCATATGCGCACCGCCACGCTGGCGCTGCTGGGCGCGGTGGTACTGCAACTGGTGCTGTGGCAGCTGCTGTGCGCCCGCGCGCCGGCGCTGGGCTTCCGTGGGCAGACCGGCAGCCGCATGCTGGCCGCGCTGGCCTGCGTGCACGCCGGCTCGCTGGGGCTGGCCAGCCTGCTGGACAGCCATTTCGACGGTGCAGCATTCGCGCTGGCCTTGGTGGTACTAGCCGCCCTGGTCTGGTGGTTCCGCCAGCGTGCCTTCGACATCGTGGTGCTGAGCCTGGCCTGCCTGACCGGCATCGTGCTGGCGGTGGCCGGCATTGCCAAGGTGCTGTTCGAGGGCAAGGACGATTTCGGCGCCTTCCTGCTGCTCGGGCTGGTAACCATCGGCCTTGCCGCCGGCGCGGCCACCTGGCTGATGCGTGCCTGGCGCGGCCAACTGGAGCAGGCATGACGACCGAACTGCAGACCGGGCAACGGCTCTGGCAGGACCTCGCCGCACGCGGCGAGGTACAGGGCGAGCGGCCCGACCATACCCACACCCCCTGGGCCGTGCGCTGCCTGATGGGCGCGGCGGGCTGGCTCGGTGCCTTGTTCTTCCAGCTCTTCCTGGTCGGCACGGTCTTCGTCGCCGCGCGCGAGAACGGCATCGCCATGGCGGTGACCGGCCTGGCCATGATCGCGCTGGCCGCGCTGCTGTACTGGCGTGGCGGCGGCATTGCCGCGGGGCAGTTCGCGCTGGCCGTGAGCCTGAGCGGGCAGGGCATGGCCGTGTTCGGGCTGGTCGAGGCCCTGGGCTTCACGCGCGTCACCGAGAGCGCAGGCTTCTGGGCCGGGCTGGCGCTGTTCGAGGCCGCGCTCGCCTTGCTGGTCCCGAACCGGCTGCACCGGCTGCTGTGCGCGGTGGGCGCATGGATCGGGCTGGCAGGCGCCGTGCATCTCGTCCTGGCCGGCAGCGAGCCGGACGACTGGCTGTTGCTGACGTGGTCCCTCGGCTGGCTGGTGCCGCTCGGCTGCGCGCTGGTGACGGGTTTCGCGCTGGCCGAAGCACGCCTGTGCGCGGCCGGCCGCCACACGCTGCTGGAACCGCTGGCCGACGCGACGCTGCTGTTCACGCTGGCCGTCGCACTGGTCGTCACCGGCATGAGCCATCCGCTGGCCTGGCTGGGCGGCCCGGAAGCCGGACGCATCCCGCTCGCGCACTGGGTCGCGGGCGGGCTGGCCACAGTGGTGCTGGCCGGCTTCGCGCTCGTCGAATGCCGCCGGCTGGCGCTCAGCCCCGCCCTGCAGGGCGCCGTCCTTGCCGGCGTGGCGGCCTTCGGCGCGCTGATGGCGGCCGCGCCCGCGGTCGTGGCAGGAGTTCTCGCGCTCGGCCTGGCGCTGCGCCGCGCGTCGATGCCGTGGCTGGGCCTGGGCATCGCCAGCATCGCTGTCGGCTTTATCTGGTACTACAGCGCGCTGCACTGGACCCTTGTGGCCAAGTCCGCCACGCTCGCCGCGGCCGGCGCACTGTTGCTGGCCGGCCGCTACTGGCTGCTGCGCACCCGCACCGGCAAGGAGGCCGCATGAAACGCTGGATCCTGATTGCCTGGGCCCTGACGCTGGCACTCGCCGCCGCCGGCATCGCCGGCAAGGAGCGCCTGCTGGCACGCGGCGATACCGTCTACCTCAAGCTCGCCCCGGTCGACCCGCGCTCGCTGATGCAGGGCGACTACATGGCGCTGAACTTTGACATCGGCAACCAGATCCGCACCGCTCAGACGCAGGACGACCGGCCATCCCGCGACGGCGTGGCCGTGATCCGCCGCGATGAACAGGGCGTGGCCAGCTTTGTGCGCGTACACGGCGGCGAGCCGCTGGCGGCAGGGGAGCAGCTGCTGCGCTACCAGGTCGCCCGCTCGCGCTGGGGCGGCACGCAGGTGCAGGTGTCGACCGATGCGTATTTCTTCCAGGAGGGGCAGGGCGAGCGGTTTGCACAGGCGCAGTATGGGGAATTTCGCGTAGGGGCGGACGGGCAGGCGCTGCTGCTGGGGTTGCGGGGGAAGGGGATGGAGAGGTTGTGAGGCGAAAGTGATAATCGCCCGGCCCAAAGAAAAAAGCCACCGCATGCGGCACCGCATGCGGTGGCTTTTTCATGACGTCTGGCGGTCTTAGACGTTGAACAGGAAGTTCATCACATCCCCATCCTTCACCACATACTCCTTGCCTTCCGCCCGCATCTTGCCGGCTTCCTTCGCGCCGGTCTCACCCTTGAAGCTGATGAAGTCTTCATAGGCGATGGTCTGCGCGCGGATAAAGCCGCGTTCGAAGTCGGTGTGGATCACGCCGGCTGCCTTGGGGGCGGTGTCGCCGACGTGGATGGTCCAGGCGCGCACTTCCTTGACGCCGGCGGTGAAGTAGGTCTGCAGGCCGAGCAGCTTGAAGCCGGCACGGATCACACGGTCCAGGCCGGGTTCTTCCATGCCCAGGTCGGCCAGGAATTCGGCCTTGTCGGCGTCGTCCAGGTCGGCGATCTCGGCTTCGATGGCGGCGCAGACGGACACCACGGGGGAATTGGTCAGCTTGGCGTGCTCGCGCACGGCGTCCAGGTGCGGGTTGTTCTCGAAGCCGTCTTCACGCACGTTGGCGACGTACATGGTCGGCTTGGCGGTGATCAGGCAGAACGGCCGGATGGCTTCCCACTCTTCGGGCGCCAGGTCCAGGGTGCGCACGGCCTTGGCCTGGTCCAGCACGGCTTGCGCCTTTTCCAGCACGGCGACCAGGCGCAGGGCTTCCTTGTCGCCGGCGCGGGCCGGCTTGATGTAGCGGGCCAGGGCCTTCTCGACGGTGGCCAGGTCGGCCAGCGCGAGTTCGGTGTTGATCACTTCGATGTCCGACAGCGGGTCCACCTTGCCGGCCACGTGGATCACGTTATCGTCCTCGAAGCAGCGCACCACGTGGGTGATGGCGTCGCATTCGCGGATATTGGCCAGGAACTGGTTGCCCAGGCCTTCACCCTTGGAGGCGCCCGCCACCAGGCCGGCGATATCGACGAACTCGACCGTGGCCGGCAGCACGCGCTCCGGCTTGACGATCTCCGCCAGCTTGGCGAGCCTCGGATCCGGCACTTCGACCACGCCCACATTGGGTTCGATGGTGCAGAACGGGTAGTTTTCGGCGGCGATGCCGGCCTTGGTCAGGGCATTGAACAGCGTGGACTTGCCGACGTTGGGCAGGCCGACGATGCCGCATTGGAGGCTCATGGTAGAAGGCGGGAAATTGCAAAACCCGTATTCTAGCGGATGGGGGCCTCGCCATCGGCCGGGTTGAGCCGGCGTGGGGCGGGGCCAGGAGTGACGTGGCTATAATCCAGCCATGACCCGATCCCACGCGTCCGCGCGCCCGTCTGCGCGCAACTCCTCCGCTTTCCAGGTTGCTGTCGTCGGCGGCGGCATCGTCGGCAAGTCCTGCGCGCTGCTGCTGGCCCAGCAGGGCATGGACGTGGCGCTGGTCGCGCCCAGGCCGCCCCGCGCCAGCGGCCGCACGGCGGCGGGGCCGGATGACTGGGACAGCCGCATCTACGCCTTCTCGGCCAGCTCGCAGGCGCTGCTGGAGCGCATGCGGGTGTGGGAGGCGCTGGACCCGGCGCGGATCCAGCCGGTGCGCGACATGCGCGTGTTCGGCGATGTCAGCGCGGCCGAGACCTCGCCCAGCCTGGACGGGGACCTGCATTTCTCGGCCTACGCGGCCGCGGTACCGCAGCTGGCGTGGATCATCGAATCCAGCCACGTCGAGCGCGCACTCGACACGGCGCTGGGCTTCCAGCACCAGGTGACCTGGCACGACGCCACGGCGAGCGCGTTCGAGCGCGATCCTGACGGCGTCACGCTGACCCTGGGCAATGGCGAGAAGCTGCGCACGGCCTGCGTGGTCGGTGCCGACGGGGCGCGCTCCTGGCTGCGCCAGCAATGCCACATCGGCGTCAGCACGCGCAAGTACCGCCAGCTGGGCGTGGTCGCCAATTTCGCCTGCGAGCGCCCGCACCAGGAAACCGCGTGGCAGTGGTTCCTGGGCGCGCCCGAAAAGCTGATGGCCGACGAGGAACCCGCCAACGGAGAAGTGCTGGCGATACTGCCGCTGCCGGACAACCATGTGTCGATGGTCTGGGCCGCCGAAGAGGCCCACGCGCGCGAGCTGCTGGCGCTGTCGCCCGAGGCGCTCGCCGCCACGGTGATGCAGGGCGCCAGCGGCGCGGTCGGCGCGCAGTTCGGCGCGCTGCGCTGCGTGACCCCGGCGCAGGGCTTCCCGCTGGTGCTGCAGCGTGCCGACCAGTTCGTGCAGCCGCACGTGGCGCTGGTGGGCGACGCCGCCCACGTGTTGCATCCGCTGGCCGGCCAGGGCATGAACCTGGGCCTGCGCGATGTCGCGGAACTTGGCCGCGTGATGGCCGACAAAGAACCTTTCCGCAGCGAGGGCGACCTGCGCTTGCTGCGCCGCTACGAGCGCGCCCGCGCCACCGATTTGCTTGCGCTGACCGCGGCCACCGACGGGCTGCACCGGTTGTTCTCGTTGCCGGGCGGCGTCGCGCGCGTGGTGCGCAACACCGGCATGCGCGCGGTCGGCGGCCAGTCCTTGCTCAAGCGCTTCCTGATCGCGCGCGCGCTTGGCTGACCGCGGCCGCACCAACGTTCCGATCCCTTTACCGAATACTCTGGAGTCCACATGTTCCCATTCCTGCGCCGCCGCCCCGCCATGAGCGCCGCGATCACCGCCATTGCCGGCGGGCTGGCCGCGGCGGGCTTCGCGCTGCATGCCATGGCCGCGGGCGAGCCCGGCACCGACCGCATCAAGGAGTCGCTGCAGAAGATGGTGGGCGGCCGTGCTGAGGTGAAGAGCGTGAGCAAGACCCCGGTGCCGGGCCTGTTCGAGGCCAATATCGGCGGGCAGGTGGTCTACACCGACGCCTCGGGCCGCTACATCCTGAACGGCGAGATGATCGACACCCGCACCGGCACCAACCTGACCGAGGAGCGGCTGGCCGAGATCAACCGCATCAAGTGGTCGGACCTGCCGCTGGCGCGCGCGATCAAGTGGACCAAGGGCGATGGCAGCCGCCAGGTGGCGGTGTTCTCCGACCCCAACTGCGGCTATTGCAAGCGCATCGAGCAAACCTTCCAGCAAATGGACAACATCACCGTGTACACCTTCCTGTACCCGGTGCTGTCGCCGGATTCCGAAACCAAGGCCAAGCAGGTCTGGTGCGCGTCCGACCGCACCAAGGCCTGGCGCGACTGGATGCTCAAGCAGGTGGCGCTGACCGGCAACGGCAGCTGCAAGACCCCGCTGGAAGAGAACCTGGCATTGGGCCACAGCATGAACGTGACCGGCACTCCGGCGGTGTTCTTCACCGACGGCACCCGCATCCCCGGCGCGGCAGACGTCGCCACGCTGGAACGCAAGCTCGCCAGCATCAAGAAATAAGCGCGCGCCGGACCTGTACCGGCCCGATCGACGGCCGGACTTGTCCGGCCGTTCTGCTTTCTGCCTATCCCCTTATCCCATGCGATCGCCGACAGGCGACAAAGGAGACACCATGACCTTCCAGGCATTGCTGCTGACCCAGGCCGACGGCGCCACCCAGGCCAGTATCGCCACGCTCGACGACGCGCAGCTGCCCGCCGACGGCGACGTGCTGGTTGCCGTCGACTACTCCACCATCAACTTCAAGGACGGACTGGCGATCACGGGCCGCTCGCCGGTGGTGCGCAAGTGGCCGATGGTGGCGGGCATCGACGGCGCCGGCACGGTGCTGGAATCCGCGCACCCGCGCTGGAAGGCTGGCGACAAGGTAGTGCTCAACGGCTACGGCGTAGGCGAGACGCATTGGGGCTGCCTGGCGCAGCGCGCGCGCCTGAAGGGCGACTGGCTGGTGCGCCTGCCCGACGCCTTCACCACGCGCCAGGCCATGGCGATCGGCACCGCGGGCTATACCGCGATGCTGTCGGTGCTGGCGCTGGAGCGCGGCGGCGTCGACGGCCCGGTGCGCCCCGGCGATGGCGAGGTGCTGGTGACCGGCGCCTCGGGCGGAGTGGGGACGGTGGCGATCTCGCTGCTGAGCAAGCTCGGCTACAAGGTGGTGGCCTCGACCGGCAAGACCCGGGAGGCGGATTTCCTGAAGGCGCTGGGCGCCGATGATGTGATCGACCGTGCTGAGCTGGGCGTACCCGGCAAGCCGCTGCAAAAGGAGCGCTGGGCCGCGGTGGTCGACTCGGTCGGCTCGCACACGCTGGTCAATGCCTGCGCCCAGGTGCGCTACGGCGGCGTGGTGACGGCGTGCGGGCTGGCGCAGGGCCTGGACTTCCCGGGGTCGGTGGCGCCGTTCATCCTGCGCGGCATCACCTTGCACGGCATCGACAGCGTGATGGCGGCGATGCCGCTGCGCGAGCAGGCCTGGCAGCGCCTGGCCGGCGACCTGGAGCCGGACCGGCTCAATGCGCTGACGCGCGAGATCGGCCTGGGCGATGCGATCGAGGCGGGCCGCAAGATCATGGAAGGCGGCATGCGCGGGCGCGTGGTGGTGGATTTGAATCGCGGCTGATCGCGCACCGTCGCCCTGATGCACCACCGCGTAGGCGCTGCATCCGTGTCCTAGCGCCGACGTTACAATCCTGCCCATGACGCCGATCCGCTACGCCATCGCCCCGCTTCAGCCTGAAGCGCACCTGTTTGCCGTCACCGTCACCGTGAGCGAGCCCGATCCCGCCGGCCAGTGTTTCTCGCTGCCGGCCTGGATCCCTGGCAGCTACATGATCCGGGACTTCGCGCGCAATATCGTGCGCATCCGCGCCGATGCGGGCGGGCGCGAGGTCAGGCTGACCAAGCTCGACAAGCAGCGCTGGCAGGCCGCGCCAGTCAGCCTGGCCGACGGCCCGCTGACGCTCAGCTACGAGGTCTATGCCTGGGACCTGTCGGTGCGCGCGGCGCACCTGGACAGCACCCACGGCTTCTTCAACGGCAGCTCGGTGTTCCTGGGCGTGGACGGGCAGGCCGAGCGGCCATGCACCGTCGATATCCATGCGCCCGTGGGCGAGGCCTATCGCGGCTGGCGCGTCGCCACCGCCATGCGCGAAGCGCCGGGCCGCGCAGGCGCCAAGCGCTACGGCTTCGGCCGCTACCAGGTGGCCGACTACGATGAGCTGGTCGACCATCCGGTTGAGATGGGCACCTTCCAGCTGGCCAGCTTCCGCGCCTGCGGCGCGCAGCACGACGTGGTCTTCACCGGGCGCGTGCCGCAACTCGACCTCGAGCGCGTGTGCCGCGACCTGAAGCGCATCTGCGAACAGCAGATCCGGCTGTTCGAGCCCAAGACCGCGCAGGCGCCGTTCCTGGACAGCAACCGCCGCTACGTCTTCATGACGATGGTCACCAGCGACGGCTACGGCGGCCTGGAACACCGCGCCAGCACCGCGCTGATATGCGCGCGCAATGACCTGCCGGTGCGCGGCGACAGCGATACCAGCGAGGGCTACCGCACCTTCCTCGGGCTGTGCAGCCACGAGTATTTCCACACCTGGAACGTCAAGCGCATCAAGCCGGCCGCGTTCGTGCCGTACCGGCTGGCCGAGGAAACCTACACGCCGCTGCTGTGGCTGTTCGAGGGTTTCACCAGCTATTACGACGACCTGGTGCTGGTGCGCTCCGGCTGCATCACCGACGAGCAGTACATCGAGATGCTGGCCAAGACCTGGAACGGCGTGCTGCGCGGCAGCGGCCGCACCAAGCAGAGCGTGGCGGAAAGCTCCTTCGATGCCTGGACCAAGTACTACCGCCAGGACGAGAATGCCCCCAACGCCATCGTCAGCTACTACACCAAGGGTTCGCTGGTGGCGCTGGCGCTGGACCTGACCATTCGCGACAAGACCCGCGGGCGACGCTCGCTGGACGATGTCATGCGCGCGCTGTGGCGCCGCTACGGCCGCGGCTTCTACGCGCCGGGCGCGGTGCAGCGCGGCGTGACCGAGGCCGAGGTCCATGCGCTGTTCGATGAAGTCACCGGCCTGCGCATGGGGCCGCTGCTGCGCTCGCTGACCGAAGGCACCGGCGAGCTGCCGCTGCCGGCGCTGTTCAAGGTGTTCGGCGTCAAGGCCGAGGCGCAGAAGCCGGCGCGCACCGCGGCGCTGGGTATCAAGGTCAAGAGCGATGAGGGCTGGGTGCGCGTGGCGCAGGTGTTCGACGGCGGCGCCGCGCAGGCCGCGGGCCTGTCCGCCGGCGACCTGCTGGTGGCGATCGACGGCCTGCGCGTGGCGCCGGGCCAGATCGACAAGCTGCTGGCGCGCTACCGTAGCGGCGACCGCATCGAGCTGCACGCCTTCCGCCGCGACGAGCTGCAGGTGCTGCCGGTGACGCTGGCACGCGAGCCGGCTGCGCAGTTCAAGGTGAAGCTCGAGAGCGGACGGCACGCGGCGCGCTCGCGCTGGCTAGGCCAATGAACTAGTTTTCCGCTGCCACACCCGCCACCGCACGCCATCGCCCCCGCTGCATGCAATACGCGCACGATCCCCGCACCTTCCTGTATTCGCACTACATCTACCGGGGGCTGCGCTCGGCCACCGGGGTGATCGGCGCCACGCTGATCGCGCTGCACTTCAGCGACCTGCCCACCGCGATGGTGGTGTCGATGGGGGCGCTGTGCACCAGCCTGATGGACCTGCCCAGCCCGCTGAACCACAAGTTCAACGAGATGATGGCCAGCGTTTTGCTGTGCAGCGTGGTCACGCTGGTGGTGGCGCTGGCCACGCCGTTCCCGCGCGTGATGCCGTTCCTGCTGGTGCTGGTGACGTTCCTGGCCGGCATGATGACGGTGTACGGCAACAAGACGCTGCCGCTGCAGTTCGCGGCGCTGTTCGTGATGACGCTGACCATCAACGAAGACTTCCTGGTGCGGCGCGCGCTGGAGCACGCGGCGCTGTTCAGCATCGGCGCGGTCGCTTATCTCGGCTATGCGATGCTGGTGAGCTGGATCACCGAGCGCCGCACCAAGCAGCAGGTGCTGGCCGAATCGTTGTATGAGCTGGCCGGCTATCTCGAGATCAAGGCCGGCTTCTACGATGCCGGCAACGACTACGAGGCCCAGTTCAACCAGCTGGTGCGCCAGCAGATCGTGGTGGCCGAGCGCCAGCAGGCCGCGCGCGACCTGGTGCTGCGCGGCAACCGCACCCCGCACGACGGGCTGCTGGTGCAGGTGCACCTGCGCATGCTCGACCTGTACGAGTACATCCTGTCGACCAACACCGACTATCCGCTGCTGCGCCAGACTTTTGCCGGCACGCCGGTGCTGGACCACCTGCGCGGGCTGGTGCTGCAGATGTGCAAGGACGTGGAAGAGATCGCCTACGAGGTCACGCGCGGCCGCGCCTCGTACGCCACGGTGGAATATCGCCAGGGCCTGCGCGCGGTCGAGGCCGAGATCGAGCAATTTCGCCACCACCATATCAACCCGGCGGCGATGACGGCGCTGGTTGATACGCTCGACATGATGCGCGGCGCGATCACGCTGGTCGGCCAGCTGCACGAAGCGTCGCGCACGCCGGTGGAGCCGGCCAGGGTGCTGCCCGGCTCGGACATGACGCCGTTCCTGACGCGCCAGAAGTATGAGTTCAGCGTGCTGCGCGACAACCTGAAGTGGAGTTCGCCGGCGTTCCGCTTCTCGCTGCGGATCTCGATGGCGGTGTCGCTGGGGCTGTGGATTGCCGAGCACCTGCCCTATGTGTCGCACAGCTATTGGATCCTGCTGACCATCATCGTCATCCTGAAGCCCAACTTCAGCATGACCAAGCAGCGCTACAACGACCGCCTGATCGGCACGCTGATTGGCTGCGTGGTCTCGGTCGCGATCCTGAAGGTGGTGCACCAGCCGCTGATCCTGCTGGGCGTGCTGTTCCTGTCGCTGGTGGCCAGCGCAGCGTTCGTGACCATCAAGTACCGCTACACCGCGATTGCCGCCTGCATCCAGGTGCTGATCCAGATTCACCTGCTGATGCCGGGGAGTCCCACGGTGGCGGGCGAGCGGCTGGTGGATACCGTGATCGGCGGCATCATCGCCTCGCTGTTCAGCTTTGTGCTGCCGAGCTGGGAATACCGCGCCATCCCCAAGCTGGTGGAGGGCGTGCTGCAGGCCAACCGCCGCTATATCGGCGCCACGCGCGACCTGCTGCTGCGCCGGACCAAGGATGACTTTGCCTACCGCGTGCAGCGCAAGCAGTTCATGGACAACCTGTCGGCGCTGATCTCGTCGTTCCAGCGCATGCTGGACGAGCCCAAGAGCCGGCACCGCGCGGTGGACAACCTGAACCGCTTTATCGTGCAGAACTACCTGGTGGCCGCGCACGTGGCGGCGGCGCGCATCCAGGTGCGCCAGCACTATGACGAACTCGATATCCCGGCCGCGGAAGCCGCGATCGAGCAGGCCACCGAGGCCGCCAGCCACAGCCTGCAGGTGGCCAGCGAGCGGCTGCATGCCGATGAGCGGGGCGGCGGCCGTGGCGCGGGCTTTGTCCGCAGCGGGAAGACGCCGGTGGAACGCAAGGAGGCAGCGCCTGCCGCCGCGGACAAGGCGGACGAAACCCCCGCTGAAGCTGTCGCCGGTGCCGAACCAGTGGCGGCCACCGTCAGCGCAGAAGTCGCCGAGGCCGCCGAGGATGCCGAGGATGCCGTTGCCGAACGCCGCGCCCGCCTGGCCGATTCGGCCGACAAGCGCCGCACCGACGTGCTGGTGCACGCGGCCGCCGCCGGCGAATCCAGCCATGAGGCTGGTCCCACCGCCAGCTCCACCGGCCGTCCGGCCAATGCGGTGCTGGACCGCCGCCTGCGCGCGTTGCGCGAGGATGCGGCCAAGATCGCGCTGCGCACGGGGGCCATCGGGCGCGCCATACGGGCGCGCGTCTGAGCCTGGTGGCTTAAGGCGCCTCGGGCAGCTCTTCCTCGGGCAGTGTCAGCATGCCGCTGTTGTAGCGGTACTCGTAGATCTCGCCGTAGCGCCCCCAGCCGATCGCCACGCTGAGCACGCGCTCGGCCTCGGCGGGCTTCAGGAACTGCTCCAGTTCGTGCAGCACCTGTTCCTCGCGGATCTCGCCGGCCTCGCTCGCTACCAGTTCGCGGCGGATATGCGCGGCCAGTGCGACGTTGCCCAGCAACTGCTGGCCGAACATCACCTTGCGTTGCTGCGGCCCGGCGGCGTACCAGGCGCGGCCGGCCTCGGTGGCGGCGATGTCGCCGCGCTCGATCGACACCAGTTGCACCAGCTGCAGCGCTTCGCACGCAGGCAGCAGTTCGTCGTCGGTGAGGCCGGCTTCGTCGGCCAGGTGGGGCAGGTCGGCGCGGCAGTTGAAGGGTGCCTCGCACAGCAGGTCGAGGATGGCTTCCATCTGGCTGATGTCGGCGTCCGGCAGCCGGTAGGCGATCTGGCGCGCGGGCGCTTGCGCGGGCAGGCGCGCTTCCGCCGCGGGGGCGGTCATCAGCGCGTAGATCTCGTCGACCAGCGCGCGCACCTGCGCGCTGTCGCGGTTGCGCGGGCGCGGCAGCGCAACCGGCACTTCGGCGCGGATGCGGCCCGGGTCGCTCGACAGGATCACGATGCGGTCGGCCATCATCACCGCCTCTTCGATATTGTGCGAGACGATCAGGATGCTCCTGATATTGGCACGGCCGCTTTCCCACAGCGCCAGCATCTCGTCGCGCAGGGTCTCGCCGGTCAGCACGTCCAGGGCTGAGAAGGCTTCGTCCATCAGCAGCAGGTCCGGCTCGGTCACCAGCGCGCGCGCAATGCCCACGCGCTGGCGCATGCCGCCCGACAGCTCGCGCGGCAGCGCGCTGTTGAAGCCGGCCAGCCCGATCATGTCGATCGCGGCCTCGGCGCGGCGCTCGCGCTCGGCCCTGGGCACGCCCTGGGCTTCGAGCCCCAGCTCGACGTTCTGCTGCACCGTCAGCCACGGGAACAGCGCGAACGACTGGAACACCATGGCGATGCCCTCGGCGGTGCCGGCCAGCCGTTCGCCGCGAAAGTGCACCTCGCCGCGGTCGGCGCCGACCAGCCCGGCCATGATGCGCAACAGCGTGGACTTGCCCGAGCCGGACTTGCCCAGCATGGCGACGATCTCGCCCTCGCGCAGCGTCAGGTCCACGCCTTCGAGCACGGCGCGGTCGCTCTGGCTGGCGGTGCGGAAGATCTTGCCGACGCCGCGCAGCTCGATCACGGCGGGGGCGGCGGTGGATGCAATGTTCTCTGCCATCGTTGCCTTACAAGCGAGTGCGCTCTTGCGCGAGTTGATACAGGCGGTTCCACAGCAGCCGGTTGAAGCCGACCACGAACAGCGCCATCACGACTATGCCCAGCGCAATGCGCGGGAAGTCGCCGCGCGCGGTGGTCTCGGCGATATAGCTGCCGAGCCCGGTGGCAACGATGGTGCGGTCGCCCCAGGTCACGTACTCAGACACGATGCTGGCGTTCCACGAGCCGCCGGCGGCCGTCACCAGCCCGGTCAGCAGGCTCGGGAACACCGCGGGGATCAGGAAGCGCTTCCACAGCAGCCAGCCACGCAGGCCGAGATTGCGCGCGGCGAGCTTCAGTTCGGTGGGAATGCCCGACGCCCCCGCGACCACGTTGAACAGGATGTACCACTGCGTGCCGAAGATCAGCAGCGGGCTCAGCCAGATCTCCGGGTTCAGCCCGAAGCGCACGATCAGCATCACCGCCAGCGGGAACATCAGGTTGGCCGGGAAGGCGGCCAGGAACTGCGCAATCGGCTGGGCAATGCGCGCCAGTTCCGGGTTCAGGCCGATGCGGATGCCGATCGGCACCCACACCAGCGCCGCCAGCGCGATCAGCACCACCACGCGCACCATCGTGATCGTGCCGAGCCACAGCACATGGCCGACTTCGGCCCAGCCCACCTCGCTGTGCACGAAGTAGCCCACGCGCAGCAACGCGGCCAATGCCACCAGCACGATCACGGCGTCGCGCACGCGGCAGAACCACAGCGCGCGCCGCGGATTGTCCGGCTGTGCCGGGGCCTGCCCGCGGCGCGCGCCCCACGCCAGCGTGCGCCCGGCCAGCGCCGCCGTCTGTGCCAGCACTGCACCCACCCACGCCGAGCGGCGCAGCAGGTCCAGCAGCCACGACTGCGGCAGCTTGTCCTGCGCCAGGGTCTCGAAGCGGAAGCGGTCGGCCCATGCCACCAGCGGGCGGAACAGCAGCTGGTCGTACAGCAGGATGCCCGCCAGCATCGCCAGGATGGCCCAGCCGATCGCGGCCAGGTCCTGCTGCTGGATCGCCAGCGCGATATAGGAGCCGATCCCAGGCAGGCGGATGTCGTGGCCCGATACCGAGATCGCCTCGGACGCCACCACGAAGAACCAGCCGCCGGACATCGACATCATCATGTTCCACAGCAGCCCCGGCATGGCGAACGGCACTTCCAGGCGCCAGAAGCGCTGCCACGGCGACAGCCGGAACATGGCCGCCGCTTCCAGCAAATCGCCCGGGATGGTGCGGAACGACTGGTACAGGCTGAACGCCATGTTCCACGCCTGCGAGGTGAAGATGGCGAAGATGGCCGCGCACTCCACCCCTGCGATATTGCCGGGAAAGAGGGCGATAAAGCCGGTCACGGTGATCGACAGGAAGCCCAGCACGGGTATCGACTGCAGGATGTCCAGCGCCGGCACCAGCACCTTCTCCGCTGTGCGGCTCTTTGACGCCAGCGCGGCAAACGCCAGCGAGAACAGCAGCGACGCCGCCAGCGCCGCCAGCATGCGGATGCTGGTGCGCATCAGGTAGTAGGGCAGGTAGGCCACGTCCAGGTGCACCGCCAGCTGCTGGTCGGGCTGGAACGGGGCGTTCATCTGCTGCGCGGCGAACGCGATCATCACGATCACGGCCAGGATGATCGGCAGCAGGGCCAGGTCGAAGCGGTTGGGCGGGGCGCGCAGCAGCTGGCTGTCAAAGCCAGGGGCGGGCGGGGCCGCGCGGCGGTCGGCGGGTGGCATCATGGGCGCTTCTCGGGCTGTATCGAGCTTGGATGGCAAGGCTTGTGGCCCAGCCCTGATTCGCGGCCCCGGTGGACAATGGCAAAGCCCGCATGCCGCCGGCTTCACGCCGGGCGGCGCGCATCCCTTTGTAACGCCCGGCATGGCGGTCTAGTTTACTTGGTGTGGATGACAGATCGCGCACGCTGCAGGCGTGCGCCCAAAGGGAAAAGCCATGAAGAAGGAAACCTGGCGCCTGGTCGCGCATGGGCGCGTGCAAGGCGTGGGCTACCGCGCCGCCTGCGCCGACGCGGCGGACGACCTTGAGCTTGGCGGCTGGGTGCGCAACCGGCTCGACGGCACCGTCGAGGTGATGGCGCACGGCACGGTCAGGCAGCTCGAAGCCCTGCAGGCGTGGATGGAACAGGGCCCGCCGGCCGCGCAGGTGACGCTGGTCGAGGTCGGGCCTGGGGAAGGGGAGTTTGCCGGTTTCGAATTCCGGCCGACGATCTGACGGACTAGGCCGCGGTCCAGTCGACCGGCGTGCGGCCGTTCGCTTCCAGCCAGCGGTTGGCCTCGCGGAAGTGCCCGCAGCCCAGGAAGCCCCGGTGCGCCGACAGCGGCGACGGATGCGGCGCTTCCAGCACGCAGTGGCCGGCGCCCAGCAACGGCTTCTTGGCCTGCGCGTGGCTGCCCCACAGCATGAACACAAGACTCGGGCGGCTGGCGGCGAGGTTCTGGATCAGGCAATCGGTGACGGCTTCCCAGCCTCGCCGCGCATGGCTGGCGGCCTGGCCCTGTTCCACCGTCAGCACGGTGTTGAGCAGCAGCACGCCCTGGCGCGCCCAGCCTTCCAGGTTGCCGGAGGTGCGCGGCGCGCCGTTGCCGTTGGCGCCGAACTCGGCGGCGATTTCCTTGAAGATGTTGCGCAGGCTGGGTGGCACCTTGATGCCTTCCGGCACCGAGAACGCCAGCCCGTGCGCCTGCGGCAGCTCAACGCCGCCGACCGTGCCGGTGCCGTGGTAGGGGTCCTGGCCCAGGATCACCACCTTGACCGCGTCGGGCGGGGTCAGGTGCAGCGCGTGGAAGACATGGTGCGGGAATACCGGCTTGCCGGCGGCACGTTCGCCGTCGACAAAGGCGGCCAGGTCCTGCCACGCCGGCACGCGGATGCACGGATCCATCAAGGTGCGCCAGGCGGCGGGCAGGGCGTCGGCCTGGGCCTGCAGGCTGGCGGCAGGGGACGGTTCGCCGGGGGCGCGGGGGGCTTCGGCGGCGAAGAGATCGGCTTGCATGCGTGAGGAAAGCTCGGCGGGAAAACCGCGATTATGAGGCCTTGCCTTCGGCGATTCCCGCCAGGCGGTAGCCGCGGGCGGCTTTGCTGAGGTCCGAGGGTGCCAGCGCGGCAACGGTGGCCAGCCGCGCGGCAAAGGCGCGCAGGGCATCGGCCGCGTGCGCGGCGTCGCCATCGAGCCATTCCAGTTCGAGTTCCTGGATGGGTTCCTGCGCGGCGCTGGCCGGCGCGGTGATGGTGCCGGTGTCGAGCGCGGCCTCGATGCGGGCGCCGTCCTGCGTGACCAGCCAGGTGCGGCGGACGAAGTCGGTGCGGAACACCGGTGCCAGCCGGCCGATCAGTGGCGCGAGCACGGTTTGCGCTTCCGCGGGAAAGGTTTGCAGCTCGATGGCCTCGCCGGCGATCTCTGTCTCCCATTCATGGCGCGTGGCCAGGCCGCCCTGGCTGCTGCCGGCGGTCTTCAGCGTCTGCAGCCATTGCGCGCCTTTGCGGCGCAGCCGCAGCGCGGCGCGCGCCTGTGCCAGGTCGCATTCCGGGGTATCGAGGTAGACGTTGAGCAGCGTGGCTTCGCCCTGCGGGGCGCCGTTGGCGTCGAGCCAGGCGGCCAGCGGGGCCAGGGCGTCGTCGGGGATGGCCAGCTTGAGTTCGATTTCCTGGGCCATGGCTCAGGCAAACAGCCGTGCCAGCTCCACCCCTGGATCCGGTGCACGCATAAACGCCTCACCCACCAGGAACGCATGCACGTTGGCATCGCGCATGCGCTTTACGTCCGCCTGGCCGAGGATGCCGGACTCGGTCACCACCAGCTTGTCGGCCGGCATATGCGGCAGCAGGTCCAGCGTGTTGTCCAGCGACACCTCGAAGGTGCGCAGGTTGCGGTTGTTCACGCCGAGCAGCGGAGTCTTCAGGCGCAGCGCCGCGTCGAGCTCGTCGTCGCCGTGCACTTCCACCAGCACATCCATGCCGAGCTCAAGCGCACAGGCTTCCAGTTCGGCCATCAGGCCCGGGTCCAGCGCGGCGACGATCAGCAGGATGCAGTCGGCGCCCCAGGTGCGCGCTTCATAGACCTGGTACAGGTCGACCATGAAGTCCTTGCGCAGGGCCGGCAGCGGACAGGCGCTACGGGCGCGCTTCAGGTAGTCGGCGTGTCCCTGGAAGAAGTTCACGTCGGTCAGCACCGACAGGCAGGCGGCGCCATGGCTGGCGTAGCTTTCGGCAATGGCCTCGGGCACGAAGCGCTCGCGCAGCACGCCCTTGGACGGCGATGCCTTCTTGACCTCGGCGATCACGCCGGCCTGGCCGGCGGCGATCTTCTCGCGCAGCGCGCGCTCAAAGCCGCGCGGTGCCAGGCCCGGCTCAGTGCGCAGGCTTTCGGCCTCGGCGCGCAGGCTGGGCAGGTCGCGCTTCTTGCGCGCGGCGGCGACTTCGTCGGCCTTTACGGCCAGGATCTTTTGCAGGATGTCGGACATATTCGCGTCTCTTACTTGAACTGCTGGGTGGCGCGCACGAACTGGTCGAGCTTCTCGTGCGCCGTGCCGCTAGCAATCGCCTCGCGCGCGCGGCGGATACCGTCTTCGACGGAGTCGGCCACGTTGGCGGCGTACAGCGCGGTGCCGGCGTTCAGCGAGACGATCTCGCGCGGCGTGCCCGGTACGTTGGTCAGCGCTTCAAGCAGCATTTCCTTCGACTCCGTCGCATCGGCCACCTTCAGGCCGCGGTTGGAGATCATCTGCAGGCCGAAGTCCTCGGGGTGGATCTCATATTCGCGCACCTCGCCGTCCTTCAGTTCGCCCACCAGCGTGGCGGCGCCCAGCGAGACCTCGTCCATGCCGTCCTTGCCGTACACCACGATGGCGTGCTTGGCGCCCAGGCGCTGCATCACGCGCACCTGGATGCCGACCAGGTCGGGGTGGAACACGCCCATCAGGATGTTGGGCGCATCGGCCGGGTTGGTCAGCGGGCCCAGGATATTGAAGATGGTGCGCACGCCCATCTCCTTGCGGATCGGCGCGACGTTCTTCATCGCCGGGTGGTGCGTGGGCGCGAACATGAAGCCGATGCCGGTCTCTTCGATGCACTGGCCGACCTGCTCGGGCGTCAGCATGATGTTCACGCCCAGCGCTTCCAGCACGTCCGCGCTGCCCGACTTGGAACTGACGCCGCGGTTGCCATGCTTGGCGATCCTGGCGCCGGCGGCGGCGGCGACGAACATCGATGCGGTCGAGATATTGAAGGTGTGCGAGCCGTCGCCGCCGGTGCCGACGATATCGACGAAGTTCTCGCGATCGGCCACCGGCACCTTGTTGGCGAACTCGCGCATCACCTGCGCGGCGGCGGAGATCTCGCCGATGGTTTCCTTCTTGACGCGCAGGCCGGTCAGGATCGCGGCGGCCATCACCGGCGAGATCTGCCCCTGCATGATCTGCCGCATCAGGTGCAGCATCTCGTCATGGAAGATTTCGCGGTGCTCGATGCAGCGCGTCAGGGCTTCTTGCGGCGTGATCATGGCGTTCTCGTTGACAGTCTGGATGGCGTGGTGCGGGCTGGAAGGTGCGGAATCGAGCAGTCTCATCGCGGCGCCTTGACGAAGTTGGCCAGCAGCGCATGGCCATGCTCGGACAGGATCGACTCGGGATGGAACTGCACGCCTTCAACGGCGAGCGTCTTGTGGCGCACGCCCATGATCTCGCCGTCCGGGGTCCAGGCGGTGATCTCCAGGCAATCGGGCAGGGTTTCGCGCTCGATCGCCAGTGAATGATAGCGCGTCACGTCGAAGTGCCTGGGCAGTCCGGCGAACACGCCTTGCTGGGTGGTCTCGATGGTGCTGACCTTGCCGTGCATCACCTGCTTGGCGCGGATCACCTTGCCGCCAAAGGCCTCGCCGATGGCCTGGTGGCCCAGGCACACGCCCAGCAGCGGGATCTTGCCGGCAAAGTGCTGCAGCGCCGCCACCGAGATGCCGGCTTCCTTCGGGCTGCACGGCCCGGGCGAGACGCAGATGTGGTCGGGCTTGAGCGCCTCGATCTCCTCGATGGTGATCTCGTCGTTGCGGTAGGTGCGCACGTCTTCGCCCAGTTCGCCGAAATACTGGACCAGGTTATAGGTGAACGAATCGTAGTTGTCGATCATCAGCAGCATGGCGTCTGTCTCCTGTTCTCTCAGATGTCGGAGTCCAGGCCATCCTGGACCTGCTCGGCGGCGCGGATCACGGCGCGCGCCTTGGCTTCGGTTTCCCTCCATTCGGCTTCGGGATCCGAGTCGGCAACGATGCCGGCGGCGGCCTGCACGTAGAGGTTGCCGTCCTTGACGATGCCGGTGCGGATCGCGATCGCCAGGTCCATCTCGCCGCCGAACGACAGGTAGCCCACCGCGCCGCCATAGATGCCACGCTTGCGCGGTTCCAGCTCGTCGATGATCTCCATCGCATGGACCTTGGGCGCGCCCGACAGCGTGCCGGCCGGGAAGGTCGCGCGCAGCACGTCCAGGTTGCTGATGCCCTCGCGCAGCGTGCCTTCGACCGAGCTGACGATGTGCTGCACGTGCGAGTACTTCTCGATCACCATCTTGTCGGTGACCTTGACCGAGCCAGTCTCGGCGATGCGGCCGATATCGTTGCGCGCCAGGTCGATCAGCATCACGTGCTCGGCGATCTCCTTCGGATCCTGCAGCAGCTCGGTGGCCAGCTGGGCGTCCTTCTCCGGCGTATTGCCGCGCGGGCGCGTGCCGGCCAGCGGGCGGATGGTGACGATGTGTTCGCTGCGCATGTCGCCGTTGGTGCCGACCTTGCGCTCTTCCTGGCGCACCAGGATCTCCGGCGAGGCGCCCACCACCTGGAAGTCGCCGAAGTTGTAGAAGTACATGTACGGCGACGGGTTCAGCGAACGCAGCGCGCGGTACAGCGACAGCGGCGCGTCGCGGTAAGGCTTGACCAGGCGCTGGCCGATCTGCACCTGCATCATGTCGCCGGCCATGATGTATTCCTTGGCCTTGTGCACCGCGGCCAGGTAGTCGGCCTTGGCGAATTCGCGGTAGACCTCGGTCTGCACCGACGGGCTGGTGACCGGCACGTCCACCGGCTGGCGCAGCTTCATGCGCAGCTCGCGCAGGCGCTGGCGCGCGCGCGAATAGGCTTCCGGCGTGGTCGGGTCGGCGTAGACGATCAGGTAGAGCTTGCCCGACAGGTTGTCGATGACGGCCAGTTCCTCGCACAGCAGCAGCTGGATGTCCGGCAGGTTCAGGTCATCGGGCTTGTGCGTGTCGGCGAGCTTCTTCTCGATATAGCGCACCGCGTCATAGCCGAAGTAGCCGGCCAGGCCGCCGCAGAAGCGCGGCAGCCCCGGGCGCAGCGCCACCTTGAAGCGCTGTTCGAACTCGGCGATGAAGTCGAGCGGGTTGCCTTCGTGGGTTTCCACCACCTTGCCGTCGGTCACCACCTCGGTGCGGTTGCCGAAGGCGCGCAGCAGGGTGCGGGCATGCAGGCCGATAAACGAAAAGCGCCCGAAGCGCTCGCCGCCCACCACCGATTCCAGCAGGAAGGTGTTGACGCCGCGCGTCTGCGACTGGGCCAGCTTCAGGTACAGCGACAGCGGCGTTTCCAGGTCGGCAAAGGCCTCGGCGATCAGCGGGATGCGGTTGTAGCCCTGGTCGGCCAGCGATTTGAATTCCAGTTCGGTCATGTCGGTCCTCTTGTGCGGCGCGCGCTGCGCGGTGGAGGGGCGCGGCGCCGCTTATCGGCAATCAGGCTGGAGCGAATGGATACCCGCCCCGTTGGCGGGCCGTGGTGCAAGCGGCTTGCGGACAAGACTGCACACGGCCGGGGAAGGGCGTGCGGCGCGTTCTTGAGCTAAACGTAGCACACGAATATGGCGGCTACGCTGGCTTGCGGCGGGTTTTGGTGGGAATGCCCGGCAGCTAGGCCGGTGTGGCGAGGCCCTCGGGTCGAGGGCTCGTCAGCAGACTCGCGAACGCACTTTACGCCTGTTGGGAGGCGCGCCAGCGACGCCAGGGCCAAGCCTGCCGATCACTGCCAGAAGAGATGCGTTTGCGGTTGAGAAACATGAAATGTTTGGGATTTGGTCGGGATCGACGAAATTCGGACTATCGATGACCTGCCCAGTGTGCTGCAAACAGCGCTGCGGCGTGGGCAATGGAGTCGACTATACCATCGGCGTCAACGCCTTGTACAGGGTTGCCATGGTTGTAGCCATAGGGCACCAGCAGCACGCCCATGCCGGCCGCGCGGGCCGCCTGCGCGTCGTTTTCCGAGTCGCCCAGCGCCGCCATTGCCGACGGCTCCAGACCGAAGGCGTCGGCCACTTTCAGCAGCGGGAAGGGGTCGGGCTTGCGCAGCGGGAAGGCGTCGCCACCGTAGACCAACTCGAAGTACTGGGCGAGGCCGGTCTTGGCCAGCAGCGGCTCGGTGAAGCTGTAGGGCTTGTTGGTCACGCAGGCCAGGCGCAGCCCGGCCGCCTTCATCGCCGCCAGGCCTTCGCGCACGCCGGGGTAGACCTGCGAGAACTGGCCGTTGATGCGGATGTACTCGCGGTCGTACAGCGCATAGGCGTCGGCGAACAGGCTGTTGGCGTGCAGTGGCGAGAAGCGCGCGTCCAGCACGCGCCGGATCAGGTTTTCCGAGCCCTTGCCGACATAGCTGACGATCTCCGCCTCCGACATCGGCGCTGCCGGCCCCAGGTTGGGGTGCTGGCGGCCCAGCGCCAGCAGCATGGCGTTGATCGAGGCGTGGAAGTCGCCCGCGGTGTCGACCATGGTGCCGTCGAGGTCGACGATCACGCCTTCGATGCCGCGCCAGTCGTTGCGGCGCAGGAACACGCCCTCGGTCATTGCCCGGCCTTGGCCAGTTCGCCGCGCAGCGCCGAGATGATGCCGCGGTAGCCGCCGTCCGCATCCGGCTTGCCGAACACGGCCGAGCCCGCCACGAAGGTGTCGGCGCCGGCCGCCGCGATCTCGGCGATGTTGTCGACCTTCACGCCGCCGTCCACTTCCAGCAGGATGGTGCGGCCGGTGCGGGCGGTGTACTCATCGATGCGCTGGCGCACGGCGCGCAGCTTGTTGAGCGTCTCGGGGATGAACGACTGGCCGCCGAAGCCCGGGTTGACCGACATCAGCAGGATCACGTCCAGGCGGTCCATCACGTGGTCCAGGTGGTGCAGCGGCGTGGCCGGGTTGAACACCAGGCCGGCCTGGCAGCCGTGGTCGCGGATCAGCGCGAGCGAGCGGTCCACGTGCTCGCTGGCTTCCGGGTGGAAGGTGATGATATTGGCGCCCGCCTTGGCAAAGTCCGGGATGATCCGGTCCACCGGGCGCACCATCAGGTGCACGTCGATCGGCGCGGTCACGTGCGGGCGGATCGCCTCGCACACCAGCGGGCCCACGGTCAGGTTGGGCACGTAATGGTTGTCCATCACGTCGAAGTGGATCCAGTCGGCGCCGGCCTCGGTCACGCGGCGCACTTCCTCGCCCAGGCGGGCAAAGTCGGCGGACAGGATGGACGGGGCGATGCGGTAGGTGGGCGTGCTCATGTCGGCGGCTAGCATGTGGGGTGCTGGGGAATGCTGTTTGCGTCTCCGGCGCGCCCAGGGGCGGGCGCCAGAGGGGATCAGGCGGGGGCGTCCGGCACGGCCCGGCCCTGAAAGGGCTATATTCTACCGCTGCCCCGGCGCGCGGTGATCTTGCCGGTGCTCTTGCCCGTGCCGCGGCCATCCCGCACAATGCGGCTACCCACTTCCCTGCCTGGCGCCTCAAGCCGGCCCTGCCCACGATGAGCGAGTACGCTTTCTCCGTCTCGGTACGCACCCAGTACCTGCCGGACCAGTCAGAACCTGAGCGCGGGCGCCATGCCTTCGCCTACACCATCACCATCCACAATACCGGCGAGGTGGCGGCGCAGCTGATCTCGCGCCACTGGGTCATCACCGACAGCGACAACGGCACGCAGGAAGTGGCGGGCCTGGGCGTGGTCGGCCACCAGCCGCTGCTCAAGCCGGGCGAGCATTTCGAATACACCAGCTGGGCCACCATCTCGACCCCGGTGGGCTCGATGAAGGGCGAATACTTCTGCGTGGCCGAGGACGGCCACCGCTTCGAGGTGCCGATCCCTGAATTCGCGCTGGTGCTGCCGCGCATGCTGCACTGACCCTGCCGGGAACCTATTGGCGCGATGCGCTGTCCTGATCCTGCGGCGGCGCTTCAGCGGCGCCCTGCGCCGGCTGGCGCGACGGATGCCCGGACGGGGCGCGCGTGGGACGCGGGTTCTTTTTCGCCGTGCCCATGGTCCAGACCACGATAAAGATCAGCAGGAACAGCGCCACGCCGGCTTCCAGGGCGAACAGCAGCATGGGATGGGCTTCGAAGAACTTGCTCATGGCGGATGCGGCGCAGGCCCACGGGGGCGCAGGCGGTGGTTGAAGGATGACGGTGGGATTGTAGGGGCAATCGGCCCCGCAAGCTGCGCCGGCCCGGACTTTGAACAATAGCAAGATGGCATACGCAGACTCTTTCCCGATTTCCCGGATTTCCCCGGTTTCCCCCTGGCGCTCGCTGCGCATGCGCGGCTGGCTGGCGCTGTCCGGCGCGGCCGTGCTGCTGGCCGGCTGCATGAGCGGCCCGCCGCCGCGCATCGAGACCGGCCCGGCCGGCACCACGCCGCCGACGGCCTCGTCGCAGAAGGGCAGTCTGCAGGCCGCCAGCTGGACCGAAATCGGCGGTTGGGCCCAGGACGACGTGCGCGCCGCCTGGCCCGCGCTGCAGGCCAGTTGCCAGGCGCTGAAGAAGCGCGCCGAGTGGAGCCGCGCCTGTGCCGCCGGCATGATGGTCGATGCCGGCAACCTCAACGCCATGCGCGCCTATTTCGAAAGCAACTTCCAGCCGTACCGCGTGGTCAACGGCGATGGCACTGACTACGGCCTGATCACCGGCTACTACGAACCGATCCTGCACGGCTCGCGCACGCGCCAGGGCAAGTTCCAGGTGCCGCTGTACCGCAAGCCGGCACAGTTCGGCAACCGCCCGCTGCCGGCCCGCGCCGAGCTGCTGCAGAACCCGGCCATGCGCGGCAGCGAGCTGGTCTGGGTGGATGACGCGGTCGAGGCCGCCTTCCTGCAGATCCAGGGCTCGGGCCGCATCCGCATGGCCGATGGCAGCATCATGCGGGTGGGCTTCGGCGGCACCAACGACCAGCCGTTCCGCTCGTTCGGCAAATGGCTGCTGGACCGCGGCGAGATCACGCCGGCACAGGCCACCATGCAGGGCATCAAGGCGTGGGCGCGCGCCAACCCGGGCCGCGTCGACGAGATGCTCAACATCAACCCGCGCTTTGTCTTCTTCCGCGAGCTGCCGGCCAACAACGACGGCCCGGTGGGCGCGCTGGGCGTGCCGCTGACCGCGGAGCGCTCGATCGCGGTCGACCCGGCCACCATCCCGCTGGGGGTGCCGGTATTCCTGTCGACCACGCGCCCGCTGTCGACCGAGCCGATCCAGCGGCTGATGTTCGCGCAGGACACCGGCAGCGCCATCAAGGGCGGGGTGCGCGCGGACTTCTTCTGGGGTGCGGGCGATGCCGCCGGCGAGACCGCGGGCCGCATGAAGCAGGGCGGCCGCATGTGGGTGCTGATGCCGCGCAGCTGACCTCGGCAACGCAAAAAGGGCGCCATCGCGGCGCCCTTTCTTGATGGTGGACGGCCCTCAGCGCGGGCGCTGGTCGACGATCCGCCGCGCCTTGCCCACCGAGCGCTCGACGCCGCCCTCGGGCAGCACCTCGATGCCGGCGGTGACGCCGATATAGGCCTTGATCTCCTGCGCCAGCCGCGCGCGCGCGCCCAGCGCCAGCGCCGGCTCGCTGCCGTGGGCGCATTCCACGCGCACGGTCAGCGTGTCCATGTGGCCGTCCTTGGTCAGCACGCACTGGTAGTGCGGCGCCAGCTCGGCGTGCTTGAGGATCAGTTCCTCGATCTGCGACGGGAACACGTTGACCCCGCGCACGATCATCATGTCGTCGGTGCGGCCGGTGATCTTCTCCATGCGGCGGAATGCCGGGCGCGCCGTGCCGGGCAGCAGCCTGGTCAGGTCGCGGGTGCGGTAGCGCACCACAGGCATCGCCTCCTTGGTCAGCGAGGTGAACACCAGCTCGCCGAACTCCCCGTCGGGCAGCACTGCGCCGGTGTCGGGATCGATGATCTCGGGGTAGAAATGGTCTTCCCAGATGGTCGGCCCGTCCTTGGTCTCGGCGCACTCATTGGCCACGCCCGGGCCCATCACCTCTGACAGGCCATAGATATCGACTGCCGAGATGCCCATGCGCTTCTCGATCGCCAGCCGCATTTCCGGTGTCCACGGCTCCGCGCCGAAGATGCCCACGCGCAGCGAGCTGCCGGCCGGGTCGATGCCCTGGCGCTCGAACTCGTCGGCGATCGCCAGCATATAGCTGGGCGTCACCATGATGACCTCGGGCTTGAAGTCCTGGATCAGCTGCACCTGGCGCTCGGTCTGGCCGCCGCCGAAGGGGATCGCGGTCAGGCCGGCCTTTTCCACGCCGTAGTGCGCGCCCAGGCCGCCGGTGAAGAGGCCGTAGCCGTAGCTGATGTGCACCTTGTCGCCGCGCCGCGCGCCCGAGGCGCGGATCGAGCGCGCCATCACCGTGGCCCAGTTGTCGATGTCCTGGAGCGTGTAGCCGACCACGGTGGGCTTGCCGGTGGTGCCGGACGAGGCGTGGATGCGCGCCACGCGGTCCTGCGGTACGGCGAACATGCCGAACGGGTAGTTGTCGCGCAGGTCCTGCTTGCTGGTGAACGGGAAGCGCGCCAGGTCGGCCAGCGAATGCAGCTGGTCGGGGTGGACCCCGGCTTCGTCGAACTTGCGGCGGTACACCGGCGAATTGGCGTAGGCGTGGTTGAGCGACCATCTCAGCCGCTCCAGCTGCAAGGCCTGCAGCTCGGCGCGGCTGGCGGTCTCGATCGCATCCAGGGGCAGATCGGTCAGGCGCGTGCTCATGTCGTCTCCTGCACGGGGGCGTTTATCTTAAGTATCTTGCCGGATTTGCTCAGGTGCCTTCCGTCCCTTCCGGCGGCGGCACCACATGTCCCCTGATCTGCGCCGACTTGCCGCGGAACATCGCCACCACCTGGCCCGCGGCGTTGGTCACGCGGATATCGTAGATGCCGTGCCGGCCGGACAGGACCTGCTCGGTGGCCTCGGCGGTCAGCACGTCGCCGCCGTGCACGGGCTTGAGGAACTCGATGCTGCAACCTGCGGCCACAGTGTTGATGTTATGGCTGTTGCAGGCAAAAGCGAAGGTCGAATCGGCCAGCGTGAACATCAGGCCGCCGTGGCAGATGCCGTGGCCGTTGAGGAATTCCTTGCGCACCGGCATGGTCAGCCGGGCATAGCCGGGACGCACGGCCTCGACCGTGATGCCCAGCCAGCGGCTGCAGGTGTCGGCTTCATACATGGCGGCGGCGGCCGCTTCGGCGAGGGCCTGGGGGTCCTGTTTCAAGCTGGTCTCCTATATAGAGTGGCGGGAAGGCCCGCGCGGCTTACTTGCCGGTGAAGTGCGGTGCGCGCTTTTCGAGGAAGGCGTTGACGCCCTCCGCATAGTCGGCGGACTGGCCGAGTTCGCGCTGCAGGTCACGCTCCAGGTCCAGCTGGGCGTCCAGCGTGGCGGTGGCGCTGGCATGCATGGCGCGCTTGATCGCGGCCAGCGCGCGGGTCGGCTGCCCGGCCAGGTGCGTGGCCAGCGCCAGCGCCTGTTCCGGCAGCAGCGGGTCGTCCATGGTCTCCCAGACCAGGCCCCATTTCTCGGCCTCTTCGGCGCTCAGCCGCTCGCCGGTCATGGCCAGGCCCAGCGCGCGCGCCATGCCGATGCGCTTCGGCAGCAGCCAGGTGCCGCCCGAATCCGGCACCAGTCCGATCTTGACGAAGGCCTGGATAAAGCTGGCCGAGCGCGCCGCCAGCACCATGTCGCAGGCCAGCGCCAGGTTGGCGCCGGCACCGGCCGCGGTGCCGTTGACCGCGGCCACCACCGGCAGCGGCAGGGCCTGCAGCCGGCGGATCAGCGGGTTGAACCAGGTATCGATCAGCTCGCCCAGGTCGGTCATGTGCCCGGGCGTGAAATCCAGGTCGGCCAGGTCCTGGCCGGCGCAGAAGCCGCGGCCCGCCCCGGTCAGCAGCAGGGCGCGCGCGCCGCCGGCCTCGACATGGTCGAGCGCCTGCTGCAGCGCCTGGTGCATCGCGCGGGTGAAGCTGTTGAGCTTGTCGGGGCGGTTCAGGGTGATCACGGCAACCGGGCCCTGCCATTGCAGCAAGACCGGGCCGGCGTCGATGCTGACCGGCTGGCCAGCGGAGGTGGACATCGGGGGCATTGGGTTGTCTCCTGCCGGATATTTTGTCGCGGTCGGCGCGGGCGGCTGTTGTCGACGGCGCCTCTTAAATAAACCGACCAGTCGGTCGGCAAATGTTAGCACTATTTTTGGCTGCCGGTTGGGACGTGGCTTCCGATGCCGGCAGGGTCCGCAATGCCGGGCACGGGCGTCGCTCTATAATCGCGCTGCCAACAACAATCTGAAACCTGCCGGCCGACATCTCTGTGCGGATCCCGGCATGCTCGCCTATTCGCATTGGAATTCCTATGAAGAAGATCGCTGCATTACTCCTGATTTCGTCCGTGGCGCTGTTTGCGGCATGCGGCAAGAAAGAAGCGGCCCCCGCTGCCGGCGCCGACACGGCCACCAAGATCATTGTCGGCCTGGACGACAACTTCCCGCCCATGGGTTTTCGCGATAACAACAACGAGCTGGTCGGCTTCGATATCGACATGGCCAAGGAGGCCAGCCGCCGTCTCGGCATGACGGTCGAGTTCAAGCCTATCGACTGGAGCGCCAAGGAGGCGGAACTCAACGGCAAGCGCGTGGATGTGCTGTGGAACGGGCTGACCATCACCGAAGAGCGCAAGAAGAACATCAGCTTCACCGCGCCCTATATGACCAACCACCAGATCGTCATCGTCGGTGCCAGCTCGCCGGTGAAAGCCAAGGCCGACCTGGCCGGCCGCATCGTCGGCGCGCAGGACGGCAGCAGCGCGGTGGATGCGATCAAGAAGGAAAGCCAGGTCGCCGCCAGCCTGAAGGAACTCAAGACCTTCGGCGATAACGTGACGGCGCTGATGGACCTGTCGACCGGCCGCCTCGACGCAATTGTGGTGGATGAAGTGGTGGGCCGCTACCTGATCAGCAAGCGTGCCGGCGAATACAAGGTGCTGGAGGAAAACTTCGGCACGGAAGAATATGGCGTCGGTGTGCGCAAGGATGACGCCGAGCTGCTCGGCAAGCTCGACAAGACCCTGGCCTCGATGAAGCAGGATGGCACGGCAGCCCGCATCGCCACCCAGTGGTTCGGCACTGACATCACCAAGTAATCCAGACGCTGCGTGAGGCCCTGCGCCGTTCAGGCAGGGCGCCGCGCCATGTCCGGATCCCGGGCGCCGTCCCGGCGCCCGGGATCCCACCTCCTTCTGTTTCGCGCGAGCATGGACTACGTCTTATCTCTTCTGGCGCCATTGGCGCAGGGCGCGCAAGTCACGCTCACACTATTCGCCATCACGCTCGCCCTGTCGGTGCCGCTGGGGCTTGCGCTGGCGCTGGCACGCATCTCGTCATGGCCGTGGCTGAGCGGCCTGGTCAATGGCTATATCTGGCTGATGCGCGGCACGCCGCTGATGCTGCAGATGCTGTTTATTTATTTCGCACTGCCGTTCGTGCCCGTCATCGGCGTGCGCCTGCCTGACTTTCCCGCGGCGGTGGTGGCTTTCGCCCTGAACTACGCGGCCTATTTCGCGGAAATCTTCCGCGCCGGGATCAAGTCGGTCGATCGCGGCCAGTATGAGGCCAGCAAGGCGCTGGGCATGACCTATTTCCAGACCATGCGGCGGGTCGTGCTGCCGCAGATGGTCAGCCGGGTGTTGCCGCCGGTCAGCAATGAAACCATTACGCTGATCAAGGACACGTCCCTGATCTACGTGCTGGCCCTCAACGATATTCTTCGCACCGCGCGCGGCATCGTGCAGCGTGATTTCACCACCACGCCTTTCCTGGTCGCCGCGCTCTTCTATCTGGTGATGACGCTGATTCTGACCTGGTTCTTCCAGAATCTCGAAAAACGCTATGCCAAACATGATGACTAGCCCGACCGGCGCCAATTCCCACAATGCGCCCGGCATCATGATCGCGGCGCGGGATCTGTTCAAATCGTTCGGGTCACTGGAGGTCTTGCGCGGTGTCTCCCTGACCTTGCACAAGGGGGATGTCACCGCAGTGATCGGGCCCTCGGGCTCGGGCAAGAGTACCTTGCTGCGCTGCCTGAATCATCTTGAGGTGATTGACCGCGGCACCCTTGAAATCGAAGGCGAGGCGCTGACGGCCGCCGGCCCTGACGGCACAGCCAGATATGTGCCGGACGCGGAAGTGCGGCGCATCTGCCGGAAGATGGGCATGGTGTTCCAGTCGTTCAACCTGTTTCCGCATATGACGGTGCTGCAGAACATCATCGAAGCCCCCATGACCGTCAAGGGACTGGCGCGCGACGCGGTGGTGCCCAAGGCCGAAGAGCTGTTGCGCAAGGTCGGCCTGCTGGCCAAGCGGGACAGCTACCCGGCGCGCCTGTCCGGCGGCCAGAAGCAGCGGGTGGCGATTGCGCGGGCGCTGGCCATGGAGCCCGACATCATGCTGTTCGACGAGCCGACCTCGGCGCTGGACCCGGAACTGACCGGGGAGGTGCTGCGCACCATGCGGCAACTGGCCGAAGAACATATGACCATGCTGGTCGTCACGCATGAGATGGGGTTTGCGCGGGAAGTGGCAAACCACGTCGTGTTCATGGATGAGGGCAGGATTCTTGAGGAAGGGCCGCCTGAGGAAGTGTTCGGGGCACCAGCTCACGCGCGCACCCGCGAATTCCTGGCGCATATGCTCTAGGCGGCGCCGGCGCCGCCACGCCGCAACCGGTGGCAGAATAGCCCGCAGCCGGTGGCGACGGTGCCATCCGCCTGCAAATACATAGGAGAAGACATGCCGTACGAAAACATCCTGGTCGAAACCCGTGGCCGTGTTGGCCTGGTCACGCTGAACCGTCCGAAGGCCCTGAACGCGCTCAATGACGCGCTGATGGACGAGCTTGGCGCCGCGCTGACCGCCTTCGACCAGGATGAGGGCATCGGCGCCATCGTCATTACCGGCAGCGAGCGCGCCTTTGCCGCCGGCGCCGATATCGGCATGATGGCCAAGTATTCCTTCATGGATGTGTACAAGGGCGATTACATCACGCGCAACTGGGAAACCATCCGCAAGATCCGCAAGCCGGTGATTGCCGGCGTGGCCGGCTATGCGCTGGGCGGCGGCTGCGAACTGGCGATGATGTGCGACATCATCATCGCGGCGGATTCGGCCAAGTTCGGCCAGCCCGAGGTGAAGCTGGGCACCATGCCCGGCGCCGGCGGCACCCAGCGCCTGCCGCGCGCGGTGTCCAAGGCCAAGGCCATGGACCTGTGCCTGACCTCGCGCATGATGGACGCCGCCGAAGCCGAGCGCTCGGGCCTGGTATCGCGCGTGGTACCGGCCGACAAGCTGCTGGACGAAGTGCTGGCGGCTGCCGAAACCATCGCCGGGTTCTCGCTGCCGGTGGTCATGATGATCAAGGAGTCGGTCAACGCCGCCTACGAGACCACGCTGGCCGAAGGCGTGCACTTCGAGCGCCGGCTGTTCCATGCCACCTTCGCCAGCGAAGACCAGAAGGAAGGCATGGCGGCTTTCGTCGAGAAGCGCAGCCCGAATTTCCAGCATCGCTGAGGCCGGGATCAGGGAATACCCGAGGGCAGTGCGGGGGTATTATGTTTCTCCCGCACTCGTCTTTCCGGGATTTCCTTTTCCGCTCAACGGCTTACGACATAATGCCCGGAACCCATAGCGGATCGTTGTGACAAAGTTGTTGCAAGGTGCACGAATCCGGCCTACTATTCGCCCCCTCGCAACACACAACGCAGCGCTGCAAAGCAGACGGGGCGCGGGTTGCAGGGTCGACCGGATCGGTTGGCGCAGCGAAGTTGGCGCGCTGGCCGCAGCAAAAAAAGATGCTGAAACGGTTGACGAAACGAGGAAAGCTCT